>JBEKPI010000099.1:0-13398 GCA_049520855.1 Occallatibacter sp. | reverse complement strand
AAGTACCGCGAGGGGCTGCTGGAGCGGCTGGGACTCGTTCCCTCCCGGCTCGCGAAGCCGATGGCCGGATCAGGTCGCGAGCGGCCGGTCATCTGGGTTCACGCCGTCTCTGTCGGCGAGGTACTGGCGGTTAGCCGCCTGGTCAAGACCCTCGACGCGGAGCTGCCGGAAACCTCGATCGTCGTCTCCACTACCACCCGCACCGGTCAGGCCCTGGCGCGCGAGCGGTTTGGGGCTGAGCGCGTCTTCTATTGCCCGCTGGACCTGCCCTGGGCGGTGCGCGCAACCCTGAACGCCCTTCAACCGCGGCTGTTTGTGCTGGCCGAGACCGAGTTCTGGCCCAATCTCCTGAGTAGCTGCTTCCGGCGCGGAATCCCCGTGGCCGTGGTGAATGCCCGCATCTCCGACCGGTCGTGGCCGCGCTACCGGAGGTTGCGCTGGCTGTGGAAGCCGTTTCTAAGTAAGCTCAGCCGGGTGTTGGCGCAAAGCAAAACGGACGCCGAACGGCTTCGGGCTATCGGCTGCCAGCCGGAGCGGGTCGCGGTCGCCGGAAACTTGAAATTTGACGTGCGGGCTGCCGAGGAGGCCGATGTGACCCGGCTACTGAAGGCGCTCGCCGCCGGTCTCCGGCTCGTTGTCGCCGGCAGCACACTCGAAGGCGAAGAGGCGGCGCTGGTGGAAGCCTGGCCGCGGCTGCTCGAAGCGGACCCGCAACTGGCGATGGTGCTGGCGCCCCGCCATCCAGAGCGCTTTGGCGCGGTAGCAGCGCTGCTTCAGAAGTCCGGCGTAAATTGGGTCAAGCGCTCGGATTGGCGGACAGCGGAATCGCTCGCGGAGCTGGATGGCTCCCACAAGCCATTGACTCCAGGAGAGATCGTTCTGCTCGACACCATCGGCGAACTAGCTTCCGTCTATTCGCTGGCGTCAGTGGCCTTTGTCGGGGGCAGCCTGATTCCTGCCGGCGGACACAACCCTCTGGAACCGGCCCAGTTTGGCGTTCCAATCGTGATTGGCCCGCACTTTGCCAACTTCCGCGCCATTACTGAGGATCTGATTGTTCGCGACGCCATCCGCATTAGCGAGAAAGACAAGCTCGCGGATGTTCTTGTCGATTTGCTATGCGATCAGACCGCCGCCGAAGCCATGGGCGACCGAGCCCGTCAGGTCTTCGAGCAGCAGGCCGGAGCGACGGACTGCTGCGTCGAAGCGCTCAAGGAACTGCTTGGGGCACTCGATGGAACGGAGCGGCCGGCATGAAACAGCCCTTCTTTGCGCGCCGTCTACTCTTTCCGCTGATTCCCCTCTACCGGCTGGCGCTCGCCTTCCGGGAACTGCGGCTGCGAACCGGGCTTGAGCCGGTTCGGCGGCTGCGCTTTCCGGTTGTCAGCATCGGCAACCTTTCCACCGGCGGCTCGGGCAAGACGCCGCTGACCATCGCGCTGGCGAAAGCGCTCTCGGGGCGCGGCCTGCGCGTCGATGTGCTCTCCCGAGGCTACGGCCGCCAGAGCCAACTTGTTGCGAAGGTCAATCCGGAGGGAACCGCTGAGGAGTTTGGCGACGAGCCGTTGTTGATTGCCCGCGAGACGGGGGTTCCGGTCTTTGTGGCTCCCCGGCGCTATGAGGCCGGTCAGTTGGCGGAGGCTGCACTTGTCGATTCGAGTCATCCGGCCTTGCACCTGCTTGATGACGGCTTTCAGCACCGCCAACTCGCCCGCGCCGTGGACATTCTGCTTCTAGACCGCCGTGACTGGCAAGACAGCCTGCTCCCGGCTGGCAATCTGCGCGAACCGGTCCGTGCCGCTCACCGCGCCAACGTCCTCGCGATTCCAGCGGACGAGCCGGAATTGGAGGGGGAATTGCGAGCGTGGGGCTGGCAAGGGCCGGTCTGGCGTCTTCGGCGGAAGATGGAAATCCCCGCAGTCGATGGCCCCGTCGCTGCGTTCTGCGGCATCGCTCGCCCGGAGCAGTTTTTTGCCGGACTGGAGGCGATTGGCCTGGAAGTGCCAATGAAGATCGCCTTTCCCGACCACTTCTTCTATACTCGCCAAGTTCTGGAAGAGCTGATCGCCGAGGCGCAAAAAAAAGAGGTGACGACGATTCTCACCACTGAAAAAGACCTGGCCGGGCTGGGAAGGCTGGTTTACCTCTTCCCGAAAACCATGCCGCAGGCCGTGGCCCGCCTGCGCATCGAGATCGAGGAGCAGCAGGCCGCGATGGATTGGCTGGTGGGGCGGCTGAGGGAGTGACCTGACCCCAAATTCCGTCCAGTTCGGTGTATGAAATCATAACCCACATTTTTCCGCTTTTCTTTCTCAGGTAGAGATTTCTTGGCCGTGCAGCAGCCTGCCACTGCCGCGCGAACTCGTCCGGCGTTCTGTAGGCAAGCGAGCTGTGCGGGCGATTGGTCAGCACGATCGTCCAGACCTACGAACGCGAGGTGCGCGATCTTCCCTGGTCTGTGTATAACACCACGGTGGTGGTCGAGCTGTACCGGGTGCGCTGCCCGGACTGCGGCGTGAAGGCCCAACGCCAACGTCGTCGCCCTGGCGGAGCCCAAGGTGCAAGGCTATGCGCACGCCAAGAAGCTGCTCGAAGACCGGATTCCGCGCGACTGGTGGCATTTCGAGCTGATTCTCTTCATCCCCGGCGCCGACGGGTTGGCGGGAAACCGCAAGGGTGAGTTCAAGCGGCTCGAGCAACTCGCCGAACGGCGGACAAGACCTGTCAAACTTATCTGCTGCGCAGCGGAGCAGGAACTGGAGACGCGGCTGCTTTCAGGGCATCCGGAAAAGCTGAAATGCCTGGGATGGCGATGGCAGGAAATTCGCGCCGAAGTCTCCGTAAAGCAGACTTTCTTCCGGCCCTTTCTTGACCTCTACGGCGATCCGGCAACGCCCAGCCAGGGCCGTGAACGCCTGATGCAGGAGGCTCTCGCAAACTACGATGGCATCAAACAGCGTTGCCCGGAGCTGCAGGAACTCGAAGACCGCGTCCGTGCGCACATTGCAAACCTGCCTTAACCGCTTCTTTGCTTTTCGCCCCCGCAATCTCCCGCTGCTACAATCAATCAAGCCGGAAATCAGACCATTTCAGCCGTTTCCCAGGCAAGAAGTTACGACCCAGGACCAATGACCCTCCGCCTCTTCAATACCCTTACGGGACAACTGGACGAGCTTGTTCCCGCCGACGGCAAGGCTCTGCGCATGTACGCCTGCGGCCCCACGGTCTACGACTATGGACACATCGGCAACTTCCGCACCTTCCTGCAAGTGGACATCCTGCGGCGCTTCCTCAAGCTCACCGGAACGCCCGTCTGCCACGTCATGAACATCACCGACGTGGACGACAAGATCATCCGCAACGCCGCTGCCGCAGGCATCCCCATAGGCGATTACACGGCGGGCTTCGAGCAGGCGTTTTTTGAGGATCTGGAATCCTTGCGCGTCGAGCGTCCGGAGATTGTTGCCCGCGCCACGGAACACATCGCGCGCATGGTCGAACTCATTCAGAAACTGGCAGCAGCCGGCGCGGCATACCAGGCCGAAGACGGCTCCTGGTACTTTCGGCTGGCGGCCTTTCCGGAGTATGGCAAGCTCAGCAAGAAGGATCTCTCCGGCATGGAAGACGGCGCACGCGTCGACCTCGACGAGTACGAGAAAGATTCGGCGCGGGATTTTGCGCTGTGGAAGGCGGCCAAACCCGGCGAAACCTCCTGGGAGACCGTGATTGGCCGCGGCCGCCCCGGCTGGCACATCGAGTGCTCGGCCATGGCCATGGAGTACCTGGGCGAGAGCTTCGATCTGCACGCCGGCGGCGAAGACCTGATCTTTCCGCATCACGAAAACGAGATCGCACAGAGCGAGAGCGTCACCCACAAGCCCTTCGCTCGCCACTGGATGCATGTGCGCTTTCTGCTGGTGGACGGCCGCAAGATGTCCAAGAGCGAGGGGAACTTTTATACCCTGCGCGACCTGCTGCTGAAGGGCTACAAGGCGTCGGCGATCCGCCTGGCGCTCGTCTCGGTGCCTTACCGGCATCAGTTCAACTTCACGTTTGACGGAGTTATCGAAGCCACCAACGCCATCGAGCGGCTGCGCACCTTTCATCAGCGGCTCACCCAGGGAAGCTACGCGCCCGGCGAAAACCCGGCGCTGCAAGAGGCCGCCAAAAAGGCGCAGTCCGACTACCTGGCCGCGCTGGCCAACGATTTGAACACCGCCGAAGCGCGCGCGCCCATCTTTGACCTGCTGCGCGCCGCCAACACAGCCATCGACCAGGGACAGCTTCTGGCCGGCGATCGCGACGCGATACTGGCTGTTTTGGCGAGTTTCGACGCTGTGTTTGACGTACTCACGGACCGCGACGCCGAGCCGACGCGCCGCGCTCTGGAGTGGGCGGAGCAGTCCGGCCGGATGGGCGAGGTGGCTCCCGAGCTGCTGGCGCGGCAAGGGCTGAGCGATGAGGCGATTGACGCCCTGGTGGCTGAGCGCACGCTGGCAAAAAAGCAGCGCAACTTTGCCCGCGCCGACCAGATTCGCAACGAACTGGCCGAAAAGGGTGTGGTCATCGAGGATTCGCGGGACGGCGTGCGGTGGAAGCGGAAGTAATCCCAGGATGAGCAATAGGAGGAGGTCTACCCCATGGAAGCTAACGAAGCGCAGGAGTTGCAGGAACACGCAGAACATGCGGCACACGCGGAGTCGCTACGGCCCGTCGCCTTGACGATGACCGTGCTGGCCGTGCTGGTGGCCGTGGTCACGGTGCTGGGCCATCGAACGCACACCGAGGCGATCCTCAAGCAGAACCAGGCCACCGACCAGTGGAACTACTACCAGGCGCACAAGATTCGCGCCAATGACACACAACTGGCGGCCGATCTCCTTGGCGTGGTGACCATCGCCGACAAGGAGGGCGCGGCCAAGCTCACCAAAGGCTATGCCGACCACGAGGCCAAATGGACCGAGGACCTGAAGGAAGAGCAGGACAAGGCCGAGGGGCTGGAGAAGGCGGTCGAGCAGGCCGAGGCGCGGGCGGACCGCTTCGATCTGGGCGAGGCGCTGCTGGAGATTGGGCTGGTCATCACTTCGGTTACGCTGCTTACGCGGACCCGCGCTTACTGGTACATTGGGCTGGGGTTCTCGGTGATCGGGATTGTGGCGGCGGTGATGGGCGTGCTGCTCAAGTAGGGCTTTGCAGGGAACACGGATCAGTTAATACCCGTTCTGCGGACTACTTCTTATTTTGCGCAGGCGGACGGTAATTCTATTCGAGCATCGGGTTCCCGTAGCCCCCTTGCCACTTCAGTCGCGCATGTTCCGGCCTTCCCCATCCCCAATCGCACGGCCTACAATGAAGACGGGAAGTTTGAACCCTAACGAGGACAACCATGCCGCTCTCCGGTGAAGCTATCCGCTTGATGAACTACATTGACGACGTTGCCGTGACCCTGCGCCGGGTGTTGGCAACCGTCCCCACGCTTTCGGACGAGGAGCGCTTCCGCGTCGCGCAGCACCTGCTGCAGGCCAGCCCGAGCGCCGACGATGTGGCCCAGGCCCTGGCCCGCAAGTCGAGCGCCGAGGAGATTGCCAAGGTGTTGGCCGTAAAGCCTGTTCCGCTTGGCTGACAGCGGTTCTCCCGTTGCACTCGACCGAAACCGCTGACGCTGCGGCATTTTCCTCAAGAAAATGCCGCCTTCCAGGGGGCCAGAAATGCATGGTGGAGTGGAGAACCGGTTGACGGTCGGAATAATCGGAGCGGGGCCGCTGGGGCGCTGGCTGGCTCTGGCTGCGGCGCGCGCCGGCTTCAGCGTGCTGCTGGAAGACGTGATGCCCGCCAATCTGCATCATGCGCAGGAGTTTTTGCGGGGGGAGCTGGGGGCGGATGCCCTGCCGAACCTGGCCTTTGTCTCCACGATTGAAGAGGCCGTGCGGGAGGCCGATCTGGCGATCGACTGCGTGCCGGATGAGCTGGAGTCGAAACTGGAGATTCTGTGGCTGCTGGACCGGATGGCTCCGCCGCGCACCGTGCTGGCAACGCCGACGACGCGGTTGTCGATCGCCGATCTGGCTAGCTGTACATATCGCCCGGAGAAGTGCATCGCGATTGCCGCGGAGGCGAGTGCTCTGACGGGAGGTGCGGGGGCGCGGGAGATTGTGCTGCGGACTACGGCGAAGACTGCGCCCGGGAGCGTGGCTCTGGTGGGGCGGTTTTGGCGGCGGCTGGGGTTCGATCCGCGATTTGAGCTGGATGAGGGAGAGAAGGGGCGGTCATGAGGTTCGTTGTGGCCACAAGCGAAGAGCAAATGCAGGTCCTTCGACTCCGCTGAAGAACGCTTGGCTCAGGATGACGGCTCATTTTGTAAGCGGACATTTCAGGATGACAGTTTAATTTGCAAATGAACATTGGACTCGGGACGCTGGTCCCTAATCCCTGTTCCCTATTCCCTGGTCCATAGTCCCTGTTCCCTGCATCTCAAGCACTTGCTCGTAGTAGCGGACGTAGTGGGGGACGACGAGCGAGGCGCAGAAGCGCTTTTGCGCGGTCTTGCGGCCGGCGTCGCGCATGGCTTCGAGGCGGTCGCGGTCCTTGAGCAGGCTGACCGCTCCGGCGGCCATCTCTTCGACGCTGCCGACGGGATAGAGCAGGCCGGTGACGCCGTCGTCGATCAGTTCGGGGACGCCGCCGACGCGCGTGGCGATGGACGGAACCTTGCAGGCCATGGCCTCGAGGGCGGCCAGGCCAAAGGACTCCAGCTCGCTGGGCATGACCATGAGGTCGGCCAGAGGGAGCAGCTCGTTGACTCGCTCCTGCTTGCCCATAAAGTGAACGCGGTCATGGATTTTGAGGTCGTGGGCGAGCCATTCGGCGGCGGAACGGTCGGGGCCGTCGCCCACCAGAACGAGTTGCGCGGGAAGCTCGCGGGCCACGAGCGCAAAGACCTTGACCACGTCCACGACGCGCTTGACCGGGCGGAAATTGGAGAGGTGCATGAGGATCGCTTCGCCGGGACGGGCCAGACGGCGGCGGGCCTCGGCGCGCCTGGACTCGTCTCTGATGGGCGCGTACTCGTCACAGTTGACGAAGTTGGGAATGACCTCGATGGGCCGCGCGATGCCGAAGTCCTTGACCGTTTCACTCTTCAGATAGTTGGAGATGGAGGTAACGCCATCGCTCTCTTGAATGGCGTAGCGGGTGATGGGCAGGTAGCCGCGGTCGAGGCCCACGAGGGTGATGTCGGTGCCGTGGAGCGTGGTGACGAAGGGCAGGCGGCGGCCGCGCGCGGCCAGCATCTGGCGAGCCAACAGAGCGCTGACCGAGTGGGGAATCGCGTAGTGGACGTGCAGCAGGTCGAGCGAATGGAATTCGGCGACCTCGGCCATGCGCGAGGCGAGTGCGAGGTCATAGGGCGGGAACTCGAAGAGCGGATAGCTGGAGACGTGAACCTCGTGGTACTGGATGCCGCTGTCGCGCCCGCTGAGGCGGAAGGGCTGCGAATAGGAGATGAAATGGACTTCGTGGCCGAGGGCGGCCAGTTCGATGCCGAGTTCGGTGGCTACCACGCCGGAGCCGCCGTAGGTGGGATAGCAGGTGATGCCGATGCGCATAGAACCTTCTCTTTGCTTGCGAAGCCTGACCTCGATGGTAGATGCGGCTTAAGGGCGCTTCGGCTCTGAATTCTCTGGGAGGCGCGGGTTAGTAAATGCCGGGAAGCAGGCGCTTGGTTTGCTGTGTGTAAGACGCATACTCGGCGCCGAAGGCCTCATTCAAGGCAATTTCCTCGACGTGAATGCGGTAGAGC
Organism: Occallatibacter sp.; assembly: GCA_049520855.1. Classification (GTDB taxonomy): domain Bacteria; phylum Acidobacteriota; class Terriglobia; order Terriglobales; family Acidobacteriaceae; genus Telmatobacter. The sequence continues at coordinate 5,600 of JBEKPI010000099.1, read as the reverse complement.
AGCGCGGCTGTGATTGGCAGCAAGAGGCAAAGGAACGCCCACCAGCTTTTTTGCGCGAGGCCAAGAGCCAGAAACATGAGCATCATGCCGGAGTAGGAAGGATGGCGGACAAAGCGATAGAGCCCGGAGCGATTCAGCTTCTGCGCATCGCGAATCGCGACATTCACGCTGAAGGCATTGCCCAGCGAGAGGATCGCCGTCCAGCGAACAATCAGGCCCGCTGCCATGAGAAATATAAGCGTCCAACTCAGCCAAGCCGCGCCGGGCAAGAGCGTTCGCGTTGTTTGGCTGCTTATCCATTCTGCCGCGGAGATGGAAGCGAAAATGGTCCCCCACAGGATCAGCATGGATCCTCGATCACGCAGCTTTCCGCCTCCCTTTCTCGTGCGCGTGAAGATCCCAAGGCAAATCTCCGAGACCATCCAGCCATAAAACAGGATCTTCAACACTAGTTCGATGCCCATGCTGTCTCCGTTGGTTGGCTTGCGTGCAATGGGATACGAGCCTTGGTGGCCGGTGGTTCCCATGGCCATCATATCTTTCGTAAAGGGTTCGCGGGCAAGCTGGAGAAACTCATAAGCTCGATCTCTTCGTTGAGCTTGATCGAGAGCAATGCCATGCGCTCGGTTTCGCGCGAGGCCAGCAGGCGGGTGCGGACCTGGGCCAGGCTGGCGTCGTTGTAGCCGGGATGCGTGACCAGTTCCCACGTGCCGGGGGGCAGGTTTCGGAGCAGGGCGGCGACGGTGGCTGCGTCGAGGGTTCCGGTGGCCAGAACGCCGATGGCACCGTCGGTGGTGGCAAAGCCTTCTTCGGCAACGATGCGCCGGAAGGTTGGCTCAAGGCGGCGCAACAGGCTGACTTCGGCGCGCCGCAGCAACGGCGCGCGGGGCGTGGCGCGCAGGCTCCAGGCCGGCTCGAAGGGATTGCGGACGGCGCGAATTCCGGCAGCCTTGGCCGCGCGCAAAACCGGGCGAAGGACCGCGGGGAACATGTGGGTGTGCTTGTGGGTGTCAAAGTGGGTGAGGCGCAGGCCGCGCTTTTGCAGCCGAGCGATCTGCGCGGCGGCTTCGGCTTCGATCTCGGAGGTTCGGACTGCCCCGGTGAGCAATCGCCGGAGGAACTTGCCGAGAGTGGGATGGAAGCGGCTTGTGCGCGGGTCAACTAGCGTAGAAAGTTCGGGCGCGGAGAGAGCCGGTTCGCCATCCACCAGCACGACATGGCAGCCGACGCCCAGGGTTGGAGTGGCGAGCGCCAGTTCGATGGCCTCTTCGGTGGCTGCTGCCCGCGCCATGAGCGTGGCGCTGGTCAGCGCTCCGGCCCGGTGCAACTCAACGATGGCGCGGTTAACTCCGGCGGTCAGTCCGAAATCGTCGGCATTGAGGATGAGGCGGCCCACCCGGTGAGTGTATCAACAGGGGGTCTGGCCTTTGCCGAGAGATGCGAGCCGGAATGTCGCCTCTGACCGGAGTGCAAGCGCGCTGCTATGATGACAGAAGGCCGCAATGGTCATTCCGACCCGCGTGGGCGGTTAGCTCAGTTGGTTAGAGCGCCTGCCTTACAAGCAGGAAGTCGGGGGTTCGAGTCCCTCACTGCCCACCAAGAACCTGTTTTAAGTCATCCAGAGACATCCGCGCTCAATAACCAAGTGCAACACATCCAGAGGGGATAATGTTGGCTTGGCTCCAACTAAATTACTCCAATATCCATCCCTGGATTTTCGCAATTCCACCTTCCTCTGCCGTCAGGCTCGGGCTGAGAAATCGATCCAGTGAGCCGCTGCTGTGGGCGCGTTGCAGTTACGCCGCCACGGCGTATGCAGCTTGCTCGTCGCCGTCACGGTCTTCCCTCGGGAAACGGCGCGTCCACAATGATGGGTAGACCCCGGCGAGGACAGACTTACCCGCGAAAATCTCCCAGCCGTCGAAATTCTGGCTTGCTTCCGGCACACATAGTTTTTTACTCTGTTGTCGAGAAAACTTCAGGGTGTCCGAAACAGGTTCCCTTCTTCGGCACCATGGAATCCCACAAGTCCTTTTGAATCTTCCAAATTCAACAGAAGGCGCGGTTTGCATGAATCGTGCCCAGGAAGAATCTGCCAACCCGATTAGGCTAGAATCACCTTGGCTTCTCAAGACGATTGTCCCGGCAGGACTGGCGAAGAGGCATCCATTCCGCGAAAGTCATTCCCTACGATGATGACCAACTTGCGTTCTCAAATCGCACAAATAGCCAGGCGCACGCCAGGCGCCAGTGCTCTTGAGGCGATAGGCCGGAGATCCGCGGACTATGAATCTCTGGTCAACCAGATCGATGAAACCGCGCGCTGGCTCACATTCAGGGGAATTGAACGCAACGATAGAGTGGCCGTGGTGATGCCGAACGGACCGGAGATGGCCAGTCTTTTCCTTGGGGTCTCCGCTGTCGCCACCTGCGCGCCGCTGAATCCTGCGTACAGGGCAAGCGAGTTTGAGTTCTATCTCTCCGACCTGCAGCCGAAGATCGTCATTGTGGACAGCGCCATGGATTCGGCGGTGCGTGGCGTCGCCGGCGCGGCGGGCATTGAGATCGTCGAACTTCGCCGGCGCGATCTGGAGCCGGCGGGCAGCTTCGCACTCAGCCCTTGCGGGGACTCGCCCACGCCCGTCGCTGTGGTGGACTACGCCGGGGCGAGTGACATCGCCCTTGTGCTGCACACCTCAGGCACCACCTCTCGCCCCAAGATCGTGCCTCTGACGCACGAGAATTTATGCGTCTCGGCAGCCAACATTGCTCAGTCCCTTGACCTTACGGCGAGCGACCGCTGCCTGAACATCATGCCCCTTTTTCACGTGCATGGCCTGGTGGGCGCATTGCTCTCTTCGCTGTGCGCCGGCGCAAGCGTAGTTTGCACGCCCGGATACCAGGCAACGGAATTCTTCAATTGGCTGGCGGATATTCGTCCCACCTGGTACACCGGCGTTCCCACGATGCACCACGGCATCCTGATGCGCGCGCAGGCAAATCGCGCCATCCTTGCCGCGCACCGGCTGCGCTTTATCCGTTCCTGCTCAGCCGCGCTGGCGCCGAAGTTGATGGCGGAGCTGGAGGAGGCCTTCGGCGCGCCGGTGCTGGAAGCCTACGGCATGACGGAGGCAGCCCATCAAATGTCGTCGAACGGCCTGCCTCCGCGGCCGCGGAAGCCGGGTTCGGTTGGGCGTCCCACCGGCGTAGACATCGCCATCATGAACGATGCGGGCGCGCTATTGCAGACAGGAGCCGAGGGCGAGGTGGTGATCCGCGGACGCAATGTCACGCGCGGATACCAGAACAATCCCGAGGCAAACCTGAAATCCTTTACCGATGGCTGGTTCCGCACTGGCGATCAGGGGCGCTTCGACAGCGATGGAGACCTCTTCCTCACGGGACGCATCAAGGAATTGATCGTGCGCGCCGGCGAAAAGATTCCTCCGCGGGAGATCGACGAGGCTCTGCTCTCGCACCCCGCGGTGGAGCAGGCGTTGGGCTTCGCGGCGCCCGATGAGGCTCTGGGAGAGAGAGTCGCGGCAGCCGTTGTGCTGAAGGCCGGCGCCTCAGTCACCGAGTTGGAGTTGCGCGAGCACGCCGCCGGCTTGCTGGCCGACTTCAAAGTGCCGGATAGGATCATCTTCGTCGCGGAGATTCCCAAAGGACCCACCGGCAAGCAGCAACGCATCGGCTTGGCAGAGAAGCTCGGCCTCGCTGGGCGCGCCGGGCCATCGGCGGCGGCTCCGCTGGAATACCGCGCGCCGCGCGGCGCCACAGAGACCCGCCTGGCGGAGATGTGGCGCGAAGTTTTGAAGCTGGAGCGCGCCGGTGTCCACGACGACTTCTTTGCCATGGGCGGCGACTCGATCCTGGCCGGCCAGCTCCTTGCGCGCATCCGATACGCCTTTGGGGTGGAACTCTCCGCGCCGCGCTTGTTTCAATTGCCAACGATCGCTTGGCTGGCGGAGTTCATCGACGGGCAATCGGCGAGCGTTCCAGCCGATCGCGCTCTGCCGTCCGTCAACCGCAAGGGTGGCCTGGCGCTGACATCCGCGCAGCAAAGGATGTGGTTCCTGGCTGAGTCGGAGCCGGAGTCGCCGGTCTACAACCGGCCCTTTGCGTACCGTCTCAAAGGATCCCTCGATCTGTTTCGCCTGCAGATGAGTCTGGATCGCGTTGTGGAACGGCACGAGATCCTGCGCACGAACTACCACCAACACGATGGGATTGCCACAGGGAAAGTGCGCGCCCCCCAGCCGGTTTCCATTGCTCTGGAGGATCTGAGCGGCCAGCCAGCAAGCGAGCGGGAATCGGCGGCACTGCGGTGGATGCGCAAGGAATCCGCGCGGCCGTTCAAGCTGGAGTCGGATTCCGTGATTCGCGCTGGCCTGGCGCGCCTGGCGCCTGACGAGTACATTCTTTTCTTGGTCATCCATCACATTGCCTGCGATGCATCGACAGAGCCGGTGATTGCCAAAGACCTGGCCGATGCGTATAACGGAACGATTTCCAGCTCGCCTCTCGCGCAGTATGCCGACTATGCGGCCTGGCAATGCTCCCGCGAAGCCGCCGGGAGGGAGGAGCAGCTTGCCTGGTGGGAACAGCGCCTGAAAGGTATGGACAATGCGTGCGAGATTCGCGGCGATTTTACCCGACCGCAGATCGGCGGGTATCGGGGAGGCTCGGTTCCATTGCAACTGGATGGCGGCACGCTGGAACGGTGCAAGTCAGCGGCGCGCGCCGCAAACACCACCGTGTTCACCGTTCTTCTGACGGCCTTCTACGCCCTGCTCCATCGCTACACGGATGCCGAGGACATCGTCGTCGGCACACCTGTCTCGATCAGAAACCACCCGGCAGCGGAGTCGATGGCGGGCCTATTCATCAACACGCTGGCGCTGCGAGCCAGCGCAGCCGGCAACCCCACGTTCAGCGATTTCGTTGGCCGAGTGCGAGAGACGGTTGCCGGCGGCCTTGCCCACCAGGAGGTTCCGTTCGATGCCATTGTGAATGTGTTGCGCTCGGAGCGCGGCGGTGCTCGCGCTTCTCTTTTTCAGGCAATGTTCGAGTACCGCAACATCGGCAAATCGCATCTGGCAATGGAGGGCATCGCTGCCGAGCGCATGGAGTTCGACTGTGGATTCGCAGTAACTCCTTTTGACCTCACGCTGGATATGGAACCGGGCGGCGCGGAATTGCGCGGCAATTTCTATTACAACGCCGAAGTCTTCGAACACGCGACAATCGAATGCATGGCGCGGCATTTTGCCACACTGCTCGGCCACGCCCTCGATTCTCCAAGCGAGAAGCTCTCGCAACTGCGTCTCTTGATGGCGGAAGAGCAATTGCCGCCCAACGGGAAGATCGGACGCAAGGCTCCGCCTTTGCCCGAAGCCGCGCCCGATCTTGTCGCTGAAGAGGAAAATCCCCCGTCGGCGACGCCGGTCGAAGTGCAACTGGCGGGCATTTGGGCGGAGGTGCTGCATCGCGAGCCGATCGGCATACGAGAGAACTTCTTTGACATGGGCGGCCACTCGCTGTCGGCAATGCGGGCAGCGGTTCGGATACGCAGCGTCTTTGCCATGGATTTTGCGGTT
>JBEKPI010000098.1:0-13420 GCA_049520855.1 Occallatibacter sp. | reverse complement strand
TATCCGACGAGTCTGCTGGTGACCGGCTTCGACATTCTCTTCTTCTGGGTCGCGCGCATGATCATGTTCGGCTGCTGGTTTGCTGGAGATATTCCGCTGGCCGATGGCTCGAAGCGCGAGCTGAAGGACTCGGTGCCGTTCCGCGAGGTTTACATTCACGCGCTGGTCCGCGACGCCAATCGCGAAAAGATGTCGAAGACCAAGGGAAATGTCGTCGACCCCATCGAAATCGTCAAGCAGTATGGGACGGATGCGGTGCGCTTCACGCTGGCTTCGATGGCGTCGCCGGGCACCGATATTGCCTTCAATGTTGCCCGCACAGAGGGCTACCGCGCCTTCGCCAACAAGATTTGGAATGCTGCGCGGTTCCTGTTCATGAATGTGGATCGGGCCGCCGAAGTCGGTATCACGGTCGATCCGGCCGCGCTGGGCGGAATGCCTGCCGTAGCCGACGATGCGCCGCTTGAAGCTCGATGGATTGTGGCGGAATTACACGCAACCGCGGCCAAGGTCAACCTGTCGCTGGAAAACTACCGCTTCGATGACGCGGCCAACGCAATTTACCAGTTTTTCTGGGGCAGCTTTTGCGATTGGTATCTCGAAATCGTCAAATTGAGCCTTGACTTCCCGATGGATGGTCCAGGCGGCGAGTCGGCAGAAGCGAGAGCAAGCAAGAGGGAGGCCAGGTGTGCGGCGCTGACCACGCTGGTTTCGGTGTTTGAAGCGTCGCTTCGGCTGCTCTCGCCCTTCATGCCGTTTCTGACGGAGGAGATTTGGCACGCGCTTTACGATGGGAAGCCTCCGGGGAAATCGATCGCGTTGACGCCGTATCCATTCGTCGAGGAAGCAAAGATCAATCAACCAGCGGTGCTGAAAATGCGGCTTGGGCAATCAATCGTCAGCGGCATTCGAGAGGCCAGAAAGGATCGCGGAGTGCCAGAAAAAGAGACCGTCGCGGCATACGTGCTTGGGGCTGCGGTCTACGGGATCGAATCGTTCTCCAACTTTTTGAGCGAGAATCGGGCTTGGATTGAGAAACTCTCGCGTTCGAGTGTTACAGAGGCGACCAAGCGGGAGGAACGCCTGAATTGGCGGAGTGTTGGGCCGACTGACGTTGCAATCGATTACCACGTGGAAATCGACGTCGCCGTTGAGCGTGAGCGGCGGAAAAAAGAGATCGCGCAGTTCGAAAAGAACATCGCCAATGCCGAGCGCCAACTGGGCAACGAGGGTTTCATTGCCAAGGCTCCACAGCACATCGTCGAGGGGCTCAAGAAGCAGGAAGCCGAGACCCGGCTGCTGCTCGAAAAGGCGCGCGCCGCGCTGGATGCCCTGCCGCCGGAATGAGGAATTGAGCGGAAAGCAACCTCAGGCCCTTCGACTCCGCTGTGCTCGTACAAGATAATCGCTTTTGGCGTGTGCAGGTGCTATCCTAAGTCTCAAATTCAAGGCTTGGGGCACCGCTGGTGGAAAACGCACGCGCCGTGCCGGAGAACCTGAATAAGGACTGTCAGCTATGTCTTGCGATTGCGTACGATGCCGGCAACACTATCGGATGCTGGGGTTCACCTATGGAGTGCCCACGGAGCCCGAGATTCAAGAGGCCTACAAGGAGGCGGTCAAGCAATGGCACCCCGATCTCTTTGAGAACTACGCCAGCTTGCGGGCGGATGCGGAAGAGCGCTTCAAGCAGATTCAAGTAGCGTTCCGGGAGCTGAATGAACACAACTCCGTTGGCGTGGAATCGCCGGCTGAAGGCGCCCCGGCAGCAGGCGTGGCAACAGCAGGCGTTGCGGCGCAAAGCGTTCCGGAAAAACCTGAGGAACTGCCGTACATTGCGTTTGGCGGCGCGACCGGCTGCCTGAATGCGGGGCACTTCACCCCCGAGGCCGAAGCGATTGTCGCTCGCCACCTGGGAAAGCTCGGCGCGGCTGTGGCTATCGTCGATCTCGGCGGAGTCCGGGCATACGACGGCAGCTTCTCTCAATTCCTTCTGCTGGGTACGCGCGGGAGCCTGGTGCGCGATGCGCGCAACATGATGTCTCTTCTCTGGCATACCGACCTGGGGGAGATCAAGCTCATCGACCGGGGGGGGAGTAGCAATCCAGGAGGATGGCAAAAGCTGGTGAAAAACATCGCCGGCCAACCGAAGCCCGAGCTTCAAATCTACCGGAGCAACGGAGTTCCCTTTCTCACAATTGCCAATCAGGTTGAAGACGGCGTCGCGACGGCTATCTATGAGTTTCTGGCGCGCCAGAAAGCGCAAGCGAAACCCTGACGGCGCGCAAAGGGACCATGGACTGGAAGAACAGCCACATTGACGCATTGCTGGAGCGGGCCTTGATCGAAGACCAGGCCGCCGGCGACACCACGACCAACCTCACCATCGACCCGTCCTTGCAGGCAACAGGCTCGATTGTGGCGCGCCAAGAGATGGTGGTCTGCGGCCTGGGCGCGGTGCCGCGCCTGCTTGAGATATTCGCCCGCCTCGACGAGCGCGCCCCGGCGCAGACCCGCTTTGAGGTTGTGAGCCATCCGGAGATCTTCGATGGGGTGAAGGCCCGCAAGGGCCAGGTGCTGGCCGTCATCCGCCACAATGCGCGGGTGCTGCTGAGTTGCGAACGAGTGATCCTCAACCTGATGCAGCACCTGAGCGGGATCGCCACGCTGACGCGCCAGTTCGCCGACGCGATTCATGGCACACACGCCCACGTTCTCGACACGCGCAAGACGGTGCCGGGCTTGCGTACCCTGGAAAAATACGCCGTTCAGTGCGGCGGGGGAACGAATCACCGCCTAGACCTGGCCAGCGGCATTCTGATCAAGAACAACCACATCTCGCTGGGCGGCGGGCTGCCGGCGGTGCTCACACGAGCCTTGGAGCGGCGCAAGAAGGGTCAGCGCGTGCAGGTGGAGGTGCGCTCGGAGCAGGAACTTGAAGAAGCATTGGTCTTTGGCGCGGAGGCTATCCTGCTCGACAATATGTCGCCAGCCGAGGTGAAACACTCGGTGGAGCGCACTCGCCAGTACACGGAGGGGCTGCACGCCGCCGGGGAGGCGGAGCGCTGGATTCCGACCGAGGCATCGGGTGGCATCGTGCTGGGCAACATTCGCGCCTACGCGGAGACCGGGGTGGACTTTATCAGTGTGGGCGCGCTGACTCACTCGGCCAAGGCCGCCGACATCTCGATGCGCATCGTCGTGGAGACGGAATAGGCGTGCGCGGAGACTCGCTCGACGTGTACGACCTGGCGGCTTTGGAGGCCGCGCTGGCCGGGACGATCTTTGCGGGCAAGCTGCATTTTTCTCCGGTCACCGACTCCACCAACGCCGACGCACTCGATGCCGCCCGCGGCGGGGCGCCGCATGGCTCGGTCTACCTTGCCGATGAGCAGTTGGCCGGCCGAGGGCGCGGCGATCACGCCTGGCACTCGGCGGCGGGCGAAGGGCTTTATGTGAGCGTGCTTCTGCGCCCGCCGATTCCAGCCATTCGTTTGCCGCTGTTCCCGCTGGCGGCAGGACTGGCAGCTGCGGCGGCCATTGGCTCCGTCGCCCGCGTCACGGTGGATTTGCGCTGGCCCAATGACCTCTTGATCGCCGAGCGCAAAGTTGGCGGCATCCTGGCCGAATCGAAGATCGAAGGCAACATGGCCGGCTTTGCCGTGGTCGGCATCGGCATCAATGTTCACCAGCGGAGCTTTGATCCTGGCTTGTCCACGCCGGCCACATCGCTCGATCTGGAATGGGTGCGGCCTGTTGCGCGACTGGCTTTGCTTGTCTCCCTGCTAAAATCGCTGGAGCGTGAAGTGGCCGGCCTGCTCGATCCGGCGGCGGGGGCAACGGTGCCCGCGCGTGTCGAAGAGGCCTCGACGTGGATTCGCGCCCGAAGGGTTGAGGTGCATGGACCGCAAGCCTGCACGGGAGTTACGGCTGGGCTGGACGAGAAGGGCTTCTTGCTGGTTCGCACGGCGGATGGATTGGTCACGGTGCAGACCGGCGGGATTCGCGCCGCGAATTTAGGCTGAGAAGAAAATGCTGCTAGCCATCGATGTCGGCAATACAAATACGGTGCTGGGGCTGTACCGGCTCGATGGGGAAAAGCCGGAGCTGGCCGCGCACTGGCGCGTCACTACGCACCGCGAGCAGACGGCCGACGAGTACGGCGTGCTCTTCGTCAATCTCTTCGAGATGAACGGCATGAAGCCGGGCCAGGTCCATCACATCATCATTTCTTCGGTGGTGCCGCCGGTGGAGGGGACGCTGCGCCAGGTCTGCGAGATTTACTTCCACTTGCAGCCGTTGTTTGTCGAGCCGGGAATCAAGACCGGAATGCCGGTGCTGGTGGATAATCCCAGCGAACTGGGCGCGGACCGGCTGGTGAATGCGATTGCGGCCTTCGAGCGCTACGGCGGGCCGTGCGTGGTGGTGGACTTCGGCACGGCGACCACCTTTGACGTGATCTCGGCCAAGGGCGAGTACCTGGGAGGTGCGATTGCGCCGGGGCTGGGCATCAGCGCCGATGCGCTCTTTGCGCGCGCCGCGCGCCTGGGCCGCGTGGACATCCGGCGGCCGGCCAAGGTCATCGGCACCAACACCGTCACGCACCTGCAAACCGGCCTTTACTACGGCTATATCGGCTTGGTGGACGGGATTCTGGAGCGGATTATCGCGGAGTTGGGTGAGAAGCCGCGGGTGATTGCGACGGGCGGGCTGGCGCGACAAATCTCCGAGGACTCGCGGTTCATCGCCGAGATCGACGACATGCTGACGCTGGATGGCCTGCTGATCCTCTTTGAGCGCAACCGTGCGGCCAAGCCGCGCGGGAAAGCGCATTGAGGCGCGGGCCGTGCTGAACTACTTCAACTACTTCACCGAGATCGAGGAGCGCTTCCAGCAGCGGCGCGGGGCGTTGCTGTTGCTCTCGACGCTGGACTGGGCGCTGATCGAGACGTGGCGGGAGGCGGGGATTCCGCTGGAGGCCGTGCTGCGCGGCATCGACGCGGCCTTCGACAAGTACGAGGCGCGGCAAAAGCGCGCGCGGATGCGGCGGATCAACGGCCTGGCCTGGTGCGCCCAGGCGGTGATGGAGGCAGCCGAGGAGTTGCGCGAGGCGGCCGCCGGAACGGCTTCCGTTGCAAGCGCCACTCCGCGCGAATCGGGCTTTGAGCAGGAGCGCGTGGCTGCGCACCTTGAAGCCGCCGCCGTGGCGCTTGATGCGGCAACGGTGGCTCCAGAAGCCTGCACGGCAACCGCCGCACGGCTGCGAGCGCTGGCTGCCGAGGCGTGCGCCGTTGAGACGGAAGACGCTGCGGCTCACGATAGCGCGGTTGCTCATGATTTAGAGGCGCTCGAACGCACGCTGACGGTTCTCGAAGAGAAGCTCTTTGCCGCTTTGACCGCGGCGGCTCCGGAGGAGCTGCTGGTGGGGCTCAAAGAGCACGCGGCGCGTGAACTGGCTCCCTATCGCAGCCGCATGGGAGCAGTGCAACTGCGCCAGGTGGAGCGGCAATTTGCGCAGAAGCAACTGCTGGTGCATTACAACCTGCCGCGGCTTAGCCTTTTTTATATGAGTCAGCAATGAAGATGCCGAAGAAACAAACCGCTGCGCAGCGACGGGCCAAACAGGCCGCGAAGAGACATTCGGCCGCAAGCAATCAGTCAGGCAAGCGTCCCGCAGGGGCTGAATCCCGAGTTGGTTCTTCGGGGTCGTCTGTCGGGGTTAAAACCTACCAGCCGAGACCTACAGAGCCGCAGCTTGTCGAGATCGAAAAGCCAATCTACAGCGGGGCCTTCCTGGCGCGGCTGGAGGGCAAGGCGGTTTTTGTGCCGCTCGCTTTGCCCGGCGAGCAGGCGCGCGCGCGCATCACAGAGAGCAAGCGGGGCTACGCGACGGCCGAGGTTGAGGAGATCGTTCGTGCCGCGCCGCAGCGCGTCGCGCCCGCCTGCCCGCACTTTGGCGTGTGCGGCGGCTGCCACTACCAGCACACGGACTACGCGACCCAATTGGCGTTCAAGCAGGCCATCCTGCGCGAGACGCTGGAACGCGGCGGCGTGGCCGCGCCCGCGGAGATCGCCGTGCTGAGTGCGGAGCCGTGGCGCTATCGCAACCGCATCCGTCTGGCCTTCGATGGTGCGGGAAATCCCGGCTATCGCGGGCGGCGGTCTCACGCGGTGGTTCCCATGCGGGAGTGCCCCATCGCCGCGCCGCTGCTGGTTGAGGCAGCGCTGGCCTTTGGTCAGGCCGCACGCGAGTTTGCGCCGGAGCTACGCCCCACAGAGATTGCGCTCTTTTGCGACGCAACCGAAAGCGCGTTGCTGGCTACGGTCTTCACGGAAAGCCTGCCGAAGATGCGCTTCGAGCTTTTGGCGAAGGCGATGCAGGAGCGGATTCCGGCGCTGGCCGGCGCGGAGTTGGTGATCGAGGGCCGCGCGGGCCAGCAGCAGCGCGTTCTTGCGCGGTGGGGCGCGAATTCACTCTCCTATCGCGCCGCCGGCTTCGACTACCGCGTGGACCACGGCGCTTTTTTTCAGGTCAACCGCTGGCTGGTGGACGCGCTCGTCGAACGAGTCACAGCCGGCCATAGAGGCAAGCTGGCCTGGGATCTTTTTGCCGGTGTCGGTCTCTTTGCGCGACAGCTTGCGGCGCACTTTGACCGCGTGATCGCCGTCGAGTCCGCACCATCCGCAGTGGAAGCGCTCGTTGCCAACGTCAAAGGCACAGCCGGAGTCCCGGTGCGCGGCGAGACCCTCGGTTTTCTGCGCAATTACGCAACCCATCGCGCCAACGGCTCGGCTGCTCCCGATCTGATTGTGGTGGACCCGCCGCGCACCGGCCTGGGCGCGGAGAGCTGCGCGCTGCTGGCTGGGATCGCCGCACCCGCCTTGGTTTGCGTATCCTGCGATCCGGCCACGCTGGCCCGCGACCTGCGCACGCTGATCGCGTCCGGCTATGCAATCCAATTTATCACCTTCGCCGACCTCTTTCCGCAGACCTTTCACCTGGAGACAGTGGTTCAATTGCGGCGAGCCTGATAGGCTTGAGGGCCAGAACAACTTTCCAGCTTTCAGGCGCGATGGAATCCGACTCTCCCATTTCCGGGCAAGTCATCGCCGGTCCCGGCAGCCCCGGTGCCGGTCTTGCCGGAGTCCCGCTCTTTCATGCGGCCTGGCTCTTCGCGGCGGGGATTGCCGTCTCTCACGCTCTTTGGCTGCGGCCCAGCATGATGCTTGCGGCGATGGCTCCAATGGCCGTTTTGTGCGGCGTGGCGGCCTTGCGCGCACAGCGCCTCGCGTGGCTGCCGCTGGCCGTGCTGTGGCTTTTGCTTGGGGCCTGGTGCGCGCAGATGGAGCCGCGCCCTGCGCCCGCTCCCGCGCTGGCCGCGCTCTCTGACGGGCTGCTGCGCACCGTGGAAGGCACGGTCGTCGATGCCGGGCCGGTGCGCGGCCAGACAGAGCAGGATTTGGATGAGCCTGGCGCTTCAAATCGCCCCGCGCAGCGCATTGATTTGCGCGTTTCAAGCCTCGAAGTCGTCACCGACGCCGACGACACGCAAACGCCGGTCGCGGGCGGTGTACGGCTGACCGTTCATTGGCTGGAGGCTCCGGGAGGCCAGCAACCCTTGCAGTGCGGCGAGCGCCTGCGCGCCGTGGTCCGACTGTTGCTGCCCGAGGTCTATCGCGATCCCGGCGTCTGGAGCCGCGAGGATTTTCTGCTCGACCAGGGGATCACGTCAACCGCAACGGTGGGCATCGAACGCGTGGAGCGCCTGGGGCGTTCCCCCGGCCTCTTCCTCGCCTGTCGCGTCAGCGGCTGGCAGCGCGCTACGAGCGCGCGCCTGCTGGCTCTGCCCGCGGCCATGCGGCGGCTGCCCACTCCGTTGCGCCTGTCAGAGGACGACGCGATCATGCTGGCCGCCATGGTCACCGGCGACCGCACCTACCTGAGCCACTCGTTGCGCGTGGGCTTTGAGCGCACCGGCTCCTTCCACATGCTGGTGGTCTCGGGGTTTCACCTGGCGATCGTGGCCGGCTGCATCTTCTGGGTTGCGCGCCGCCTGCGTCTGCCGTGCGTGCCCGCGACGCTAATCACCATCGGCGCCTCCTTCGGTTATGCGCTCTTCACCGGCTTTGCCACGCCTGTGCAGCGCTCGCTTTGGATGGTCGCGCTTTACCTGCTCGGCCGCCTGCTCTACCGCGAGCGCAACGTGCTGAACACCATCGGCTTTGCCGCGCTCTGCCTGCTCGCCTTCAGCCCGCGCAGCCTCTTCGACTCGAGCTTCCAGATGACTCTGCTGGCCGTTGTGGCCATCGGCGGCATTGCCGCTCCGCTGCTTCAGAGCACCATCCATCCTTATTTGACAGCCACGCGCGACCTGCGCCAGTGCGCATTGGATGCGAAGCTGGCCCCGAGGCTGGCGCAGTTTCGCGTGATGCTGCGCATGATGGCCGAGGGCCTGCGGATGGCGGCGAGCGGGCGATTCTCAGGCCAGATAGCCTGGCGGCTTTTCCCCTGGACGGTGCGCTTTATCTTTCGGCTTGGCGAGCTATTCATCGTCTCTTGCGTGGTGGAATTGGCAATGGCGCTGCCAATGGCGCTCTACTTCCATCGCATTACCATCTTCGCTCTGCCGGTGAATGTTTTCATTCTGCCGCTGCTGCTCGTGCTGATGCCCGCCGCGCTGGCCACCTTGCTGGCGCTGGTGGTCTGGCCCCCCGCCGCGGTGGCTCCGGCTATGATCGCGGCTGTCTTTCTCCATCTGGGCATCGGGCTGGTGCGCCAATTCGGTTCGATGGCCTGGGGCGACTTCCGCATCCCTGGGCCGCTGCTCTGGCAATCGCTGGCTTTCTGCGCGCTGCTTGGGGCGGCGATCTTCCTATCCCACCCTAGCCGCAAAAACAACGGCCCATCGCAGGCGGGGGGCTCACTTCCTGACTCTGGAACGCGCTGGGCGCGGCGTGGCGCTTGGGTTTCTTTGCTGCTCGCCGCTGTCGTTGCCGTTCTGCCGCGCCCGGTCGATCGCCCGCGCGACGCATTGCTCGTGGAGGCCATCGACGTGGGCCAGGGCGACTCATTGTTGCTCATCACGCCCGACGGAAAAACCATGCTGGTCGATGGCGGCGGCTTTGGCGGCGGCCCGCATCAAGCCCCCCAGGACTACGACATCGGCGAGGAGGTCGTTTCGGAGGTTCTGTGGTCGCGCGGCATTCGGCGGCTCGATGTGGTCGCCCTCAGCCACGCGCACTCCGACCACATGGGCGGTTTGCCGGCCGTTCTGCACAACTTCCATCCAGCGGAGCTTTGGGTGGGAAACAACCCGCGTTTCGGGGCCTACAACGCGCTGCTCGACGAGGCCGCAAGCCTCCATGTGCGAGTACGGTCGCTGCGCGCCGGGGATGCGCTCGCCTTCGGCTCGACCCAGGTCAGCGTTCTTGCGCCTCTCCGCGGCTATCAACCCGGTCCGCTGCCCGCCAACAACGACTCGCTGGTGCTCAGGGTCGCCTACGGGGCTACTTCCGTGATGCTGGAGGGCGACGCGGAAGCTCCAATCGAGCAGGCCATGCTCGGCGAGCCCGGCCTGGCCAGCACACTGCTCAAAGTGGGCCATCACGGAAGTAACACCTCCACGCGGCCCGAATTTCTGGCCCGCGTGGCTCCGCAGTGGGCCGTCATCTCCTGTGGTCTGCGCAACCGCTATGGCCATCCCCGCCGCGAGGTGCTGGAAGAGCTTGAAGCGGCCAAAGTCCGGACATTCAGCACTGATATCAATGGCGCCGCCTGCTTCTGGCTCGATGGCAAGACCACCACCCCGGATCTGGCCTGCGGCTGGCGGCATCTGCCGTGAAGGCGGCGGATATTCCCAAGTTGAATTTTGGCCCAAAAGAGCCGAATCTCCCCCTGCTCGGTCTTGGCTATCGATCCATACATCCCATGACCGCTTAATTGGCATATAATCCCTGCGAGAAAATGATTCGGTTGCAAGACGCCTGTAACCGGCGCTTGCAACCGAGGAGGCAACCATGCTGAAGCCTTTGCTTTTCGCTTGCGCGGTAGTGTTGTTTGCGCTCACCGCATCGTCCGCTTCTGGACCCGCGCCGCAGGAGGCCGCTCCTGCCCCCGCATCCGGCAAAACGAATCCCGTCAAGCCTACCCCCGAGTCGCTAGAGCGCGCGAAGAGAATTTATGGGATGGACTGCGCAATGTGCCATGGCGACAACGGCGATGGCAAGACCGATGTGGCTCAGGGAATGCAACTGACGCTCGGCGACTGGACCGATGCAAAGACGCTGGCCGGCAAGCCGGACGGGGATTTGTTCAACCTCATCCGCAATGGCAAGGGCAAGATGCCAGGCGAGGATGTGGGCCGCGCGAAGGACCATGAGGTATGGAACATCATCCTCTACATTCGCGGCATGGCCAAGAAGTAACCTGGGCCAGCGCCCACGCGAGCGGCCGATCGGTTTTCGTGGGACTTTGTCACCAGGCAGGCAACCGTCCCGCCGCCGGCCGCCAGCATCCGATGCGGCACGCCCGGCGGGAGTAGCGCCACAAAGATTCTGAACAGTTGGTTGACTACTCGCAAATCGGCCCACAGCCCAACCCAGCCAGCTCTCTCGCGCGCTTGAAGATGGAGAGAAACATCGGCCGGGTCAGCTTGCCGGTATTGGTGTTTTGCAGGGAAGGATGATAGCTGGCGATCACGGCCAGTCCATTGGGCAATTTGAATTCCGCGCCGTGCGCAAAAGCAAAACCGGAGCGCGAGGGCAACTGCCCGCTGCGCCGCGCATGGGCCAGCAGGCCGTCGAATGCGATCTTCCCCAGACAAACCACCACGCGAAGATTGGCCAGCAGGCGCAACTCCTCATCGAGCCATGAAGCGCAGTTGCGCTGCTCCTCGGGGGTGGGCTTGTTGGCCGGCGGAGCACAGCGGACGACCGCGCCGATCCATAGGTCGGTCAGCTTCATGCCGTCGTCGCGGCTGACGGCTCTGGGCTGCGAGGCAAAGCCAGCCTCATGCAGCACGGGGAAGAGGAAATCCCCCGAGCCGTCGCCGGTGAAGATGCGGCCTGTTCGATTGGATCCATGCGCGCCCGGAGCCAGCCCCAGCACCAGCACGCGCGCCGCTTCGTCGCCAAACGATGGCACGGGCCGGCCCCAGTATTCACACTCCGCATAGGCTCGGCGGCGGACGCGAGCCACCTCGGCTGTGTACTCCCGCAGCCGCGGGCAGCGCTCACAGGCAACGATGCGGAGATTCAGGGATTCGAGTGGCGAAGGAGCGGCGGACATGCCGTGATTCTAGAGCCTCCACCCTGGTAATTGGGCCAATCTTTCGGGCTGCTGGCGCAAGAAGGGCGTCCGTATTCCCCGGACGCCCTCCGGTTGACTTGCGATCAACCCGGCGTTAGAAATCCAGCCGCAGCGACATCTGCACCTGGCGGGGGCTGCCGATGGTGTGGGTGACAATGCCCAGGCCCGACGGGCAGTTATAGAAGCTGCTGTTGGTCTGGGAGCCGTCGGAGGCGCAACCGGTGGGCAGCGGGGTTGTGCCCGCTGCCGGGTCGGGATTGTAGAACTGGTTTTGAGCGACGTTGTTGCCGGGAACATCGAAGCTGGTGGTGTTGGTGAGGTTATAGACGTCGAATGTGTACTTCAGGTTGTACCGGTCGCTGAGCTTGGTCTCCTTTACCAGCGAAGCATCGGCGCGTTTCTGGAAGGCCTGGCGGAAGATATTGCGCTGGCCGGTGGTAAAACCGGTTTCGAAGGGATCGGAAGCAGGTATGGCGCCGCCCAATCCACCCGCCGGGAGCAGGGGAAGCGTGAAGCAGGCGGGATTCAAGGCCGCCTTGTTGGTCGTCGGAAACCATGCGCCGGAAGCGCCGGTCAGTGCGCTCTTGGCGGTGCAGCCGTTGGCCAGCGGCACGATGGGGTTGGTGATGCCGTCGGCAGTGGAATAGTAGATGCTGCCGATGGAGCCCGAGTAGTCGATGATGCTGTAGGGCTGACCGCTCTGCAGCACGGTAACGCCGACCAGCGACCACCCGTTGATGAACTTGCCTTGAAGAGAAGTCTTGCCGGCGAAGTCGGGGACGCGGAAGATGTAGTTGAAGTTGATCACGTGGGTGCGGTCGAAGTCCGCCGAACCATAGCCGCTGCGCAGGTTGAGCGCATTGTTGCCGTTATAGAAGAGCCCCAGCCCGCTCTGTTCGTCGAGGGCGTGCGAGAACGTATAGGAGGCCCCAACCTGGATGCCCTTGCTCATGCGCTTCTCGACATGCACCTGGGCTGCGTTGTAGGCATCGATGCCGGCCGCCTTGTAGCTGATCGACTCAGCCGCATAGCCGATGTAGGGAACGCGCAGGTCTACGTTGCCGCCCTCATAGTTCTGCAGATAAGGCATGGTATTGGCCGGGTCCAAAAATGCGCCCTGCACGGTATAGCCGTAGCTGTAGGTTTGCGCGTTGGGGCCTCCGGCCAGGGTGGGGCTTGCGGCGGAAGCGATCATGGGCTGGTTGAAGGGCACCGGAATCACTTGATGGCGGCCGAGATTGCCCACGTAGCCGATCTCGATGGCCAGGTCGTTGCGCGGCTGCCACTGGATGTCGAGCGTGTAGTTGATCGTGTATGGGAGCTTGTTGGCGCGGTCATAGACGCCGAGCGAAATCGGCTGGCCGTAGTTCAAAATGCCGGCCGCATTGGGCAGGTAGTTGTTCAGATCCGAAGCCTTGGGGTTATTGGGCGCCGGCAACAGCGCCGTCCCATAGGGGTTTTCCAGGTTTCCCGCCGATGCCGGGCCTCCGCCGCCGCCGCCGCAGGTGGGCAGGTAGCCTTCATAGAGGAATTGCGTTGCCCCTGGGCAGACTGAGGCATTCACAAAGGGCAACTGCTGGTTGACGCCGAAGGGACCGCCGGTGACCGAGCCGATGGCGTATCCGGGTGAGAGATAGGTGAAGAGTTCGCCACGATCGTAGTAGATGCCGCTGCCTGCGCGCACCACGACTTTGCTGTGGAAGATTTCCGGCTGCCATGCGGCTCCGACGCGCGGGCCGATGCCCCACTGGCGGCCGGTGAGCGTGGTGTTGCTCACGCCGCTGGTGCCGTTGGCGTTATTTCCGGCGATGATCAGGCCTGGATCTTCGATGGTGTCGGAGCCGACGTTGTACTTGTAGCGGCTGGGATCGAAGTTGAAGATGCGGCCGTACTTTTCTGTAAGCCCGCCGTCCCAGTCATACCGGACGCCCGCAGTCAGCGAAAGCGTTGGAGTGATCTGGTACTTATCCTGCACATAAGTGCCAAGCTGGTTGGCGCGGTAGTAGCGGCTCGCGTTGCCCTCGAGGAACGACGTGACGTAGAAGTCTGAAGCGGAGCTGCCAGGCGTGACAAAGCCTTGCAGCATCTGACTGAAGTCATCCGTTGCAACCG
>JBEKPI010000097.1:0-13428 GCA_049520855.1 Occallatibacter sp. | reverse complement strand
TTCCAGACAGAGATTTTCGGATTGCGTGCTGCCCAATCCGGAACGATTGGCTCAGGGCGTGAGTTTTTTGAACTTTAACGTGATTCTCACCCAAGTACACTGACGTTGAGTCCAAACGGGAATCGAGTCCCTTTTATGGCGCTGTTGCAACCCAAATTGAGCTTGAAGGTTTCACAGCGTCAGATCCTGACTCCGGGCCTGATGCAGATGGTGAGCGTGCTTGCGCTCAACAAGCTTGAGTTGAAGGAGATGATCGATGCCGAGATGGTTGAAAATCCCGTCCTGGAAGAGATTGACGAGACGGTTCCGATGCTGGATGCGGTTGCGGGCCGCCAGGAACTCCTCGAGCGCGGAATCGAAGATCGCGTGGCCGAGGAGCCTGCGGCCACACCCAAGGATCCCTTCAATGAGGTCGACTTCGGATCGTACTTCCAGGAATACCTCGACCCCGGCTATCGCACACAGCCGGAGTATGAAGAGAGCGAAAAGCCCTCGTTTGAAAACTTTCTCTCCCAGCCTACGACTCTGGCCGATCACCTGGCGTGGCAGTTGGGAGCTCTGACGCTGGAACCCGGCTTGCAGCAGGCGGCGGAGTTCGTCATCGGCAATTTGGATGGGGACGGGTACCTGGCGGGCAGCGAAGAGGAACTGGCGGCGGCTTTCGGCAGCGCCCTGGGTGCTATCGAGCCGAAGGCGGAATCGGTGCTTGAGCTGCTTCGCCGCGGCATCGATCTGGTGCAGAATCTCGACCCTGCTGGCGTGGGCGCCCGCGACCTGCGCGAATGTCTGCTGATCCAGATTGTGGTCCAGCAGCATGAGTTTGCCCAGTTGTTTGCGCGGCAAGCGGCCGATTCGGCAAATGTGGACGAGGATCCCCATCGCAATTTCCGCGCCGAGGCCGAGGCCCACATCGAGGAGCGGCGGCGCAGCATGGAGTTGGCGGCGCTCATCGTCGACAAGCACTTGCATCTGTTGCAGAAGCGAGACGTGAAAGAGCTGGCGCGGACGGTCCAGATCACTTCCGCCGAGGCCGACGCCGGAATCGGGTTCATCCGCACCCTCGACCCCCGGCCTGGCCGCCAGTACAACCGCGAGCAGGCGCGCCTGATCGAGCCCGACGTGGTGTTTATCAAGCGGGGCGACACTTGGGTGGTGTCGATGAATGAGGAAGACATGCCCAGTCTGCGTCTCAGCCGGCGCTACCGGCGGATGCTGGTTGCCGATGGCACCGACAAAGAGGTCAAGGACTATGTGAAGGAGCGCTTCCGCTCGGCGCTGCAACTGATGCGCAACATCGCCCAGCGCAAGAGCACCATCCTGCGGACGTGCGAAGTGATTGTGCGCCGCCAGCAGGACTTTCTCGATCAAGGCATCGAGGCCCTGCGGCCGATGATGATCAAAGAGGTGGCCGAGGAGATCGGCGTTCATCCCTCCACGGTGAGCCGCGCGGTGGCCAACAAGTATGCGCACACGCCGCAGGGGGTTCTCGAACTGCGCTCCTTCTTCTCGGAGGGGTCGAACGGGCCCGAGGGCGCCGACACGCCGCTGCTGGTGCTCAAGCGCAAGGTCCGCAAGCTGATCGAGGAAGAGGATGCGCGCCAGCCGCTGACCGACGACCTGCTGGCCGCCATGCTCCAGGCTCAGGGCATCCAACTGACCCGGCGCACCGTGGCCAAATACCGCGAAGACATGAACATCCCCTCAACGCACCAGCGCCGCAGGCGGGAAAGCTAGGTCAGTTTTCAGTTGTCAGTTCTCAGTTGTCAAACGAATGATGTGCTGAATTGGCGGTTGTCAGGCTCGTCTACCCAATTTCTCCGAGGCGTTCTTAAAAGGGAATTCAGGCTGATTGTCAATCTACCGGCAACTGAGAACTGACAACTGACAACTTATCGTATAGAATCCGAAGTTCTCCAGTTCGTAACCCGGATGGCGAGAAGAAAGAAGCGGAGGCTGACCATGGAAGTGGAGTTCACCGCCCGAAAAGTGAAGATCTCCAAAGCGCTGCGCACGCAGGCCGAGGAGGGGATGGAACGGATTGCCCGCATTCTGGGCAAGAGCGCGCGCGCCAGTGTTACATTCAGCGCGCAGAAACGCCAGCAGATCGCCGAAGTGACGATTCAGGCCCGGTTGCAGACCATCGTGGCCACAGGCAAGGCCAGCACAATCGAGTCAGCGCTGCGCCAAGCCCTCGAACACGCGGAGAACCAGGCGCGCCGCCACCGCGACCGGCGCATGGGCAGCAAACGGCTGCCGAAGGAAGAGAAAGTGCTGACAGCGCCTCCGGTGGCTCGTCCCAAAGCCCGCGCCCCCCAGCCGGATCCAGAGGCCGCGGAGGCCAAACCGGCTCGCCCCCGCAAAAAAGCCAGCGCTGTCATTGCGGTCCATTCTTTCCCGGCCCGCAAGACGGTCGTCGAGCCGCACATCGTTACCAGCGGCGAGGCCATCGCCCTCAAGGCCATGACCATCGAGGAGGCGGTCAAGGAGACCGAGTTCCGCGACCGCGACCTGCTGGTCTTCCGCAACCTGACCGGAGACCTGTTTGTGCTCCACCGCCGCCGTGACGGCCAGATGGAGCTGGTGGAGATTCCATAACGCGTGACCATTAGCGCCGCCGAACGCAGCGCACGCGCGCTGCGGCGGCTGCGCGGCAATGTGCATACGAGCGTCTCTGGCGAAAGGCCCGGTGCCTTGACCGGGCCTTTCGGTGTAGCATTTGCCCATGACGCTTTCCAAGTCCGCGCCCCGAGTGGCCTCCGCGCCTCCGGCTGCCAAACCCGCCAAGGGAACGGCCCGGCCAGGCAAGGAGTTGGTCATTGTCACGGGAATCTCTGGCGCGGGCAAGGCCTCGGCCCTCAAGGCCTTTGAGGATCTCGGCTTCCACGCCGTCGATAACCTGCCCCTGGAGCTGCTGCCCGATTTTGCCGTTCTGGTAAAGAAGTCGGCCGACATTCAATGCGCGGCCATCGTTGTGGATGTGCGCGAAGGGCAGACCCTCGACCGTCTGCCCGAGATTCTCAAGCGGGTGAAAAAGCTGCTGCGCACGCGCGTGGTCTTCCTGGACGCGCAGGACGCGGTGCTGGTGCGGCGCTACTCCGAGACCCGGCGGCCGCACCCGCTGGGCCGCCAGGAGACGGTCTCGCGCTCCATCGTCGAAGAGCGGCAACTCCTTGACCCGATCCGCAACGTCGCCGACACGCTGATCGACACTTCGAACTTCAACGTCCATGAACTGCGCGCCAATATCCAGGCCCGGTTTGGCCAGGAAGAGGAGACCAAGCGTCTGCTGGTCTCGTGCCTCAGCTTTGGCTTCAAAAATGGCGTTCCGCTCGACGCCGATATGGTCTTCGACGTGCGCTTTCTCCCCAACCCCCACTTTGTGCCCGAATTTCGCAAGCTGACCGGCCTCGATACCAGGGTGGCCGGCTATGTGCTCGGGTTTCCGCAGGCCACAGAGTTCCTGGCCAGGGTCACGGACCTGATGCTTTACCTGCTGCCGCATTACGTCGAGGAGGGCAAGAGCTACCTGACGGTAGCCTTCGGCTGCACCGGCGGCCAGCACCGCAGCGTGACGATGGTCGAGGAGATCTCCGCCGAACTCAAGCGCGCCGGCTACGAGGTCAAGGCGCTGCACCGGGATGCGCCGCGGTGACCGGCAACCTCATTCTGATTACCCTGCTGGTCAAGCTGGGCGTGGTGGCCTCGGTGGCTAGCGTACTGGCGCGCGTCACCACCTTCCGGCGGCTCTTCTTTGCCGAGCAGCGGCGTCCACGCCAGACCCTGGCCTTGCTGGCCTTTTTCCTGGTGCCGCTCACGCTGGGCGTGTGGATTCGCATCGCGGTACCCAACTTTCTGGCCGCCGACATCTCCTTCGAGACGGTCATTCTCCTGGGCCTGCTTCTGGGGCCGGAGTGGGCCGTGCTCGGCGGCGTTGTGCTGTCGGGGCCGGCAGTCTACCATCACGAATATCTTGCCTTGCCCTTCAACGCCGCGCTGGGCTTGACGGCCGGCCTGCTGGGCCGCTTTGTCGAACGGGAGGAGATCTGGTCCTTCACTCCCTTCATCGACCTGAGCCTCTACCGCTGGGTGCGCCGCAATCTGCGCCAGCCCCGCATGGACCGCCAGTTCCTTATGCTCTTTCTCATCGTGGCCGCCGAGGTCTGCCGCGACTGGCTTGCCCACGCCTTTCCCCACCGTCTCTTTGCGCTGCTGGCAGGGCAGTGGTGGCTGCAGGCGCTGGTCTGGCTCACCGCGCCCATCGATGTGGGCATCGCGCTCAAAGTATGGAACGCGCTGCGCATCGAACTCAAGCTCGAGGAGCAGAAGCGCCTGCTGCTGGAAGCCCGGCTGGACGCATTGCAGCGCCAGATCAACCCCCACTTCCTGTTCAATACGCTCAACTCCATTGCCTCGCTGGTGCGCATGAGGCCGGAACTGGCCCGCGAGATGATCGTGAAGCTGGCCAACATTCTGCGCGCGCTGCTCAAGGACCACGATACATACGTTCCTTTGCGCGAGGAACTGCGCTTTACAGACGACTATATCGACATCGAAGTCGTCCGCTTCGGCGCTGACAAGCTGAGAGTCGAAAAGGAGATCGACCCGCGGACATTGGATGTTTTAGTGCCCAGCATCCTCCTTCAGCCGCTGATCGAAAACAGCATCAAGCACGGCTTGGAGCCGCGCATCCATGGCGGCACGGTCACTCTGCGCAGCCGGCTCGAGGGAGATCGCGTGCTGATCGAGGTGGCCGACGACGGCGTCGGCATGGGCAACCGGCCGGCCTCGGCGCTCAAGCGCGACGGCGCCGGCATCGGCATGAAAAACGTGCAGGAGCGGCTGGAAGTCCTCTACGGCAACCAGGCCCGCTTCAGCGTGGTCAGCAATCCGGGCCGAGGCACGCTGGTCTTGATCGAGATTCCGGCGAATATGCCGGAGGGGGCGTAAGGCCTCCGCGAACTAAGGTACGAGTTCTTCTTGGATTATGAGGAAAAGGCTGAGCAACACTTTCGAGACGGGTAGCCAGCTCCAAACTCAAGACGCCCGCTTCACTTCGCCTTCATCTCAAAGGCCAGAGGCAGCAGTTCGCGGAAGGGCATTACGCGCGGGCCGTCGGCGGCGGGGAAGATTACACGCGCGTCAGGCAGGGTGAACTCCGCCAACACCTGCCGGCAGGCGCCGCAGGGCGGGCTGGGGGCGTCGTTCAGGTTGGCGATGGCTACGGCTTCGATGCGGATTCTGGGTCCGCATTGGGTGACGGCTTGGACCACCGCGGCACGCTCTGCGCAAATCGTCAAGCCATAGCTTACGCTCTCCACGTTGGTTCCGGTGACGATTTCGCCGTTGGCGAGGCGGAGCGCCGCCCCTACACGGAAGCCGGAGTAGGGCGCGTAGGCGTGGCGCCCGGCTTTGCGCGCCAGATCAAGCAGGTTCAGGAGCGCGGGATCGGTCAGGGATTGGTTGTTCATGGTGTCTCCTCTCTCCTTGTTGCGTGATTTGAGGCTAAAGCATTTTCGTGGCTGGTGTACATCGGGAAGCGGACCGGCCGCGCACCTTGGTCACCGATTTTCTTCGTAGAGTCCCTTTTCTCAAGTTGGGCCTCATTTCTCCGATGAAGGCCTTGAGGGTGCTTTGCGCCGGGTGTTCGTCCCGGCGGGGCGGGTGCGTGGGCGCGATGGATGAATTGACGAGGGAGTTCCTGATCGAGAGCCAGGAGGGGTTGGACCGCATGGAGCGCTGTCTGACCGACCTGGAGGAGCGGCCGCGGGATGCGGGATTGATTGGAGATATCTTCCGGTCGGTGCATACGATCAAGGGAACCACGGGATTTCTAGGCTTCAAGCGGCTGGAAAAGCTGGCCCACGCGGGAGAAAACCTGCTGGGCCTGCTGCGCGAAGGCAAGCTGACCGCCGACCGCCCGCTGATCACTGGGCTGCTGCAACTGCTCGACGGACTGCGCTCGATTCTCAAGACGATTGAGGCGGAAGCGGCGGAGGGAGCGGGCGACGATGCGGCCTTGATCGACCGGCTGGAAGAGTTGTATGTGCCGGCAAAGGAGAAAGCAAAACAGCCAGCCCATGCCAAGGCTGGCGCACGGCCCGCATCCGCTGCGCCGATTGAGCCCGTAAAGCCCAAGCCGGTTCCGGCAGAGCCGAGCTCGGTCCCGCCTCTGGCTCAGCCGGAGGGGCCTGTCGCGGACGCGGCGCCTGCTCCACACGAGGCCGAAGGCGACGCTGCCCGGTCGCGCACACAGGGATCCGCCGCCGAGAGCACGCTGCGCGTGGATGTTACGCTGCTGAACCGCATGATGAATCTGGTGGGCGAACTGGTGCTGACCCGCAACCAGGTGTTGCAAGCCACCTCGGCGGACCCGAGCATGACCATGCTCTCTCGCCGTCTCGACATGGTGACGGCCGATCTGCGGGAAAGTGTGATGAAGGCCCGGATGCAGCCGGTCTCGAACATCTTCTCCAAGATGCCGCGCATCGTGCGCGACCTGTCGCAATCGCTTGGCCGGCGCGTCCGCTTGCAGGTGGAGGGGCAGGAGACGGAGCTGGACAAAAGCCTGCTCGAAGCTATCAAGGATCCACTGACACATGCTGTGCGCAATTCGCTGGATCACGGCATTGAGCCGCCCGATGTGCGCGAGGCCGCCGGCAAGAACCCCGAGGGAACGCTTAAGCTGCGGGCCGCGCAAGAGGGCAGCCACGTGATCATCGAGATCTCGGACGACGGCGCGGGCATTGCCGTCGAAAAGATTCGCCAGAAGGCCATCGAACGCGGCCTGATCAACGCGGATCGTGCCGCCCATCTGGCCGAGCGCGAGCTGTTGCAACTGATCTTCCTGCCGGGCTTCTCGACTGCCTCCGCCGTGACCAACGTCAGCGGCAGGGGCGTCGGTATGGACGTGGTTCGGACGAATGTCGAAAAGATCGGCGGCAAGGTCGAGATCGACTCGCGCGCCGGCAAGGGTACAACACTGCGGCTGCGCATTCCGTTGACGCTCGCCATTATCCCCGCGCTGATCGTGCGCAGCCTCAATCAGAGCTTTGCGCTGCCCCAGGGTGCGCTGTCGGAACTGGTGCATATTCCCCCCGAGCAGGCCGCGGCGGCCATCGAGTGGATTGAGAAAGCGCCGCTCTACCGGCTGCGCGGCAAGCTGCTGCCTCTGGTCTTTCTCGACCGGCTGCTGATGCCCGGAGGCGAGCACAAGATCGCTGCCGAGCGGGATAATTTCATTGCCGTTCTCGATGCCGATGGCCGCCGCTTCGGGCTGGTGGTCGATGGGCTCGCCGATCCCGAGGAGATTGTCGTCAAGCCGCTTTCCACGGTTCTCAAAGGGATCGGGCTGTATTCCGGCGCGACCGTGCTGGGCAACGCCGACCTGGCGCTGATTCTCGACCCAGGGTCGATCGCCATGAAGGCTGGAGTGACGCTGCAGGATGAAGAATCGGCGCGCGCGGCCGAAGAGGAGACCGGCGCGGAAGCCGTCAAGAGCCTGGAGTACCTGCTGGTCGAGGCGGGCGGGCGTCAGGCCGCGGTGCTGTTAAGCGATGTGTTGCGCATCGAGCAGCTTCCGCTCTCGCGCATCGAGTACATCGGCTACCGCCCGGTACTCAACTTTGAGGGGCAACTGCTTCCAGTGGAGGATTCGGGCGGCGTGCTGACGGCGGCGCAGGGCAATCCAAACGCGCAGATCATCGTGGTGGTCTGCCGCGAGGGCAATCGTCAAGTGGGCATTGCCGTTTCGCACGTGCTGGATGTGGCTGGCGGCGGCGACCTCTTCGAGGCCGGCAGCGCGCAGCGCACCGGCGGCGTAACGCTCTTGAAGAATCGAGTGACCGGCGTGGTTGACCTGTGTGGCGTGGCTACGCTGCCCGCCGCGCAAGCCGCGCAGCCGGAGTGGAGCCAGGTGGGGGAGGCGGCGCTATGAGCACAGCAACCATTCCATTGCAGCGCAAAGAAAAGACGGCGGCGACGCTGCTGGAGACATGTACGGTGCGCGTGGGAAGCACAACCTTCGGCATGCCCATCACGTACATCCTCGAGATTGTCGGTGCGGCGCGTCCGCAGCCGGTACCGCTGGCGCCGGTTTTTGTGGGCGGGCTGGTGCATTATCGCGGCGACGTGCTCACCACCGTGAGCCTGCGGCAGTTGCTGGGCCTGCCGCCCAAGGAGGGCCGGCAGGACCTGCTGGTGCTGGAGAGCGCGGGAGGGATCTTCGGTTTGCTGGTGGACTCGGTCGGCGAGGTTCTCACCGTCTCGTCCGCCGACCACGAGCCTAATCCATCAATTTTGGACGAGCGCCGGAGAGCCTTGCTGGCTGGCGCCTACAAGCTCAAGGACAGCCTGTTGGTGATGCTTGCCCCGGAGCAACTGGACCCCATGCGCCTGAGCGCGGCCCTGGCTTGAACGGGCTCCACAGGTTGCGAAAAAAGGGATTTGGAGCCGCAAGAAGTGTCAGGGCACGACTTTAGTCGTGCCGCAAGTGCAACTGAAAAGGCCGGGCTTTAGCCCCTGCGGGATGTTTTTGGGAATTCGAACAAGAATCAGGCCCTTTTCCGCAGCCTCTCAAGCCGGCATCTGACAGGAGGTGGCCATGCGAGCTTTAATTGTCGACGATTCCCGGTTTGTGAGAGGGTATCTGCGCGGTCTGCTCGAAGAGAAGGGAATCGAGTGCGAAGAGGCAGCCGACGGGCAGACCGGCATCGACCAACTCAACTCCGACGCGCCTTTCGATCTGGCGCTGGTGGACTGGAACATGCCGGGCATGAACGGCCTAGATATGCTCACGCAGTTGCGCGCCGAGGGCCATAGCGATGTGAAGGTGCTAATGGTCACGACCGAGGCCGAAAACGACTTCATCGTGCGCGCTCTCGATGCCGGAGCCGACGAGTACCTGATGAAGCCCTTCGACGACGAGGCCTTGACGGAAAAACTGGCCATGCTCGGCCTGGTGGAGGCCTGAAACATGGCCTCTGGCCGCCGAACCCGCATCCTGATCGTGGACGACTCGGCCGTCATGCGGAGCCTGTTGCGCATGGTCGTAACCGCCGATGCGGCCCTCGAAGTGGCCGGCACGGCAGCCAACGGCGAAACCGCCTTGAGCGCCATCGAGACCCTCCGCCCCGATCTGGTGCTGCTCGACGTGGAGATGCCGGTGATGGACGGATTGGCGACCCTCAGGACGTTGCGCGCGCGTGGCCACAAGATGCCGGTCATCATGTGCAGTTCGCTCACCCAGCGCGGGGCCAAAGTGACCATCGAAGCACTGGCCTGCGGGGCATCGGACTACGTGGCCAAGCCGGCCGGCCAATCCAGCCGCGATGCCGCCCTGCGAGAGCTTTCGCAGCAGTTGATTCCCAAGATTCAGGCCCTTACCAGCCAGCCGCCGCCGGTCTTCCCCATCGCCCCTTGCTTCCCGCTAACGCCGCCCATCGCGCAATATCCCAGAGCGCAGCCCGTCTCCTCGACCCCGCTCGCCCTGGCGATCGGCGTCTCCACCGGCGGCCCTGCGGCTCTCGATCTGTTGCTGCCCGCGCTGCCGTCAGCCTTTCCGCTGCCGGTGCTGATCGTCCAGCACATGCCGGAGCTCTTCACCCGGCTCTTTGCCGAGCGGCTCAACGACCGCTGTCTCCTGCGCGTGCGCGAGGCCGCCGAAGGCGATGCGGTGCGCCCCGGAACCATAACCATCGCCAAGGGCAACTGGCACCTAGAGGTGCTCGCGCCCTCGCGCATCGGCTCGCCCGCCACGCTCCACCTCAGCCAAGGCCCTCCTGAAAACCATTGCCGCCCCGCCGTCGATGTGCTCTTCCGCTCAGTGGCCGCGGTCTACGGCCCCGGCGCGCTCGCCGTCGTCCTCACCGGCATGGGATCCGACGGCTTGGCCGGCTGCCGCATCATCCGCGACAACGGCGGCATCGTGCTGGCCCAGGACCAGCCCTCCAGCACAGTCTGGGGAATGCCCGGCGCCGTCGCCAATGCCGGCCTGGCCCAAAAAGTGCTGCCCCTCAACGCCCTCGCCCCTGAAATCCTCCGGCTCGCCAGCCGGGCGCACTGGGAAGCCCGCGAGCTTCGGGAAACGGTGGTCTAGCCATGCATACATCGGCCGGGGTCGATTATGGCTTTCTTCGCCAACTTGTCTTCGGGTTATCGCAAAACGTGCTCGATCCCTCGCGCGATTACCTCTTCGACACCCGCCTCACGCATCTGCTGCGCAACCAGGGTATGACCCACCTGGAAGAGCTGGTCCAGCACATCAAGCAGAGAAGGAACCCAACCCTCGAGCGCGCCATCGCCGAAGCGATGACCATCAATGAAACCAGCTTCTTCCGCGATCTCCGCCCCTTCGAGCTGCTGCGCGCCGAACTGCTGCCCAAGCTCATCGAGGCCCGCCGCCCCGTGCGCGGCCTGCGCTTCTGGAGCGCGGCCTGCTCCACCGGGCAAGAGGCCTACAGCCTGGCCATGCTGATGAACGAGCACTTTCCCATGCTCGTCGGCTGGAATATCCGC
Source organism: Occallatibacter sp. (assembly GCA_049520855.1). Classification (GTDB taxonomy): domain Bacteria; phylum Acidobacteriota; class Terriglobia; order Terriglobales; family Acidobacteriaceae; genus Telmatobacter. Next base: position 2,916 of record JBEKPI010000097.1, on the reverse strand, counting down.
ATCGAGGGCACCGACATCTGCGGCGAAGTAGTCCGCCGCGCCCAGGCCGGCTCTTACCACCGCATCGAGATCAACCGCGGCCTGCCCGCCCGCGCCCTGGTCCGCTACTTCGACCGCGTCGGCGAGGACTGGACCGTCAAGCCGGAGATTCGCCGGATGTGCAACTTCCGCCAGTGCAACCTGTGCCAGCCGCCCTTGCCCTTCAACGGCGTCCCCTTCAACGCCAGCCCGCACAACGGCAGCTCCCTCAACCCCAGCCCCCGCAACTCCAGCGACGACCGCTTCGACGTCATCTTCCTCCGCAACGTCATGCTCTATTTCGCGCAGGAGACGCGCAAGATCCTGCTGGCCAACATCCACCGTCTGCTGGCCCCCGACGGCATCCTCTTCCTGGGCGCCAGCGAGCAGCCCGCCGATCCCTCCATCTGGACCCCAGTCCTGGCCGGCGGCACCTGCCACTTCCGCCCCCGCCGCCCGAGCAGAAAAAGCAGGGAACAGGGATCAGGGAACAGGGACTAGGGACTAGTACAAAGACCGCGTGATTGTGTAATTACCGGAATGTAGCGCCGGTCTCCAGACCGGCTGTCGCGCGGACGTCCCCGTCCGCGCCTGTCCATCAGCAATCACCGAATCCTACACTCCAAACCCCAGAAGCCCGGAAATCGTGGAAAGCAGTCGGGAAGCCGGCTTTTCAGGACCGGTCCTCCGGAACGCCGATCCGGTATACTTCCTAGCAGCCGACCGTCGAAACACAGTCCGAGGAGGCTGAATGTATCTAGCCGAGCTAACGATCAGCAACTTCCGAAAGCTGGGGAAGGTGTCCCTCGCCTTCAGCCCTGGCCTTAACGTGATTGTCGGTCCGAACAATGTCGGAAAAACCGCTATTATTGACTGCCTGCGAGCTCTCCTATCCGGCCAAGACGAACTCCCCCTCAAACTGTTCGACGAGGACATTCATAGCCCTAAGGATGGAGGCCCAGCCGGGCAAATCTTATTTCACTACACTTTCCGCGGGCTAAGTGCCGACGACGAAGCGGATTTCCTCCACGCACTTGTCCCAAACAAATCCGGCCAGTTTGAGGCGCAAATCCACATTAGGTATTCTGACCCTGATGAAAGCTCGGGAAGGCTCAAGATTAGGCGCTGGTGTGGACCACATGAAGAGAACGGCTTGACCCCCGAAATGATGGAGAACCTCCGCGGGGTTTACCTTCCGCCCCTGCGCGACGCCTCACTCGGCCTCCGCCCTAGCCGATCAAGCAAACTTGCGGGGCTGCTCCGCCTCCTTGCGGACGAAACTGGTCGAAGCAAAATCAACGATGTGCTAAAAGAATTCGACGCAGAGCTCAAGACGCATCGGCCTATCGTCGACACCGAAGCAGCGATCAAGGTTCGCCACAACTCAATGCTTGGGGAACAGCTTTCCCAATCTTTGGAAGTCGGCCTGAGCGTGAGTGACTTCCAAAGGCTGACCTCCAGGCTTTCTTTGACAGTTGATTCCTTCGACATCGAGCGGAATGGCCTGGGATTCAACAATCTGATTTTTATGGCGGTTGTCCTAAGCGAGCTCTCGAAAAATCCGGCGCCCAGCTTCAGGGGTCTCATCGTGGAGGAACCTGAAGCCCACCTACACCCGCAGCTCCAGGCTGTGCTCCTTCGATATCTAGAAAAGATCAAAGCAGAGAAGACGGGTGGACAGGCCGCAGAGGGGGGTGTCGAAGCGAGCAGTGGGGAAGCAGAATCAACTGGCACTCAAAACAGCACCCAAGGCCGCCCCGTCCAGGTTTTCGTTACGAGCCACTCGCCGCATTTCTCGAGCATTGCTAAGCTTGAGTCGCTGGTTTGCCTCTTTGAGACGGAAAAGGGCGTGAACTGTTTCTCCCCGAGATCAATCCCTTTTCGAGACGGGAAGCAGGAAAAACTGGAGCGATATCTAGACGTCACCCGTGCCGAACTCTTCTTTGCGCGTAGGGTAATCTTTGTTGAAGGAGCAGCGGAACTCATCCTCGTCAGCGTCCTAGCTCAGAAGTGCGGGTTCGATCTCAGGGACCACGGGGTGAGCCTCATAAGCGTGGAGGGTCTGAATTTCGACTGCTTCCTCCCGCTATTCGGCGAGAGGTCCATCGAAATACCTGTAGCAGTCATTACCGACGCTGACCCCAAATCGGATGTCGCCGAGGCCTCCGGAGCCTCGTACCCGTCGCTCGACGACAAAGTGCAGGTGTCGGACAACACTGCCGCGATGCTGAAGGCACAGGACAAATTGGTCCAAGTTTTTCATGGGAAGAAGACTTTCGAATATGACCTTGCTTTATTTGAAGAAAACCGGGGGGCAATGATAAAGACTTTGAAAGGCCTTCACCCTCAGATCGGAGCCAAGGTCGAAGAACAAGTCACGGCAGCCCCAGATAACACGTCGAAAGCTAAAGCACTGTTTTGCGGGATGTTCGAGCGCCCAAGCAACAATGTCCAGAAGGGACGGTTTGGTCAGGCTCTTGCCCAGACATTTATGGAGAATGGCGTCGAGTGCCAGGTTCCTGACTACATAAAAAGGGCCGTGGCACACGCTTGCCGGGGAACGCAGGCCGGAACGTGATTGATCCCTCACCCCAACAGCTCGAAATAATCGGGGCGCCGTTAGGCCCGCTTTGTGTCGTCGCCTGTGCTGGGAGCGGTAAGACGCTGGCAGCAGTACTCCGTCTTGCCGAGGTCCGCAAACGAATTCGCATGAGCCGCGGCCATGTCGCGCTGTTGTCATTCTCGAATATTGCTGTAGAGGAATTTAATAGGTCCTACCACTGCTGTCCGGTTAGATGTCGAATAGATTCAGTTGGTTAGAATAATCCGGTTGGTCAGTTCTGTGGAGATAAGGCTGAAGGGCGCATGAAATCTCGGTTTTCTCGAAGATCGAGACCG
>JBEKPI010000096.1:0-13530 GCA_049520855.1 Occallatibacter sp. | reverse complement strand
CATTGGCAAGGTCGTTGATATTCAGCACATCGACATGGTGCAGGTGGGCCACCTTGTTCAGGTTGAAGTCGTTGGTCACCACCTTGGCCTCCCACTTCTTGGCCAGCTCCAGCAGTTTCAGGTCCACCTCGCGGATCGAGGGGAAATCGTCGGGAACGATCTGTACCTGGATGTGCGTGTTCGACTGCATGCGCTGCAGCATGTCCAGGCCGCGGCGTCCCCGCTGGCGCTTGGATCCGTCGGTCGAGTCGGCCACGACCTGCAGCTCGCGCAGCACAAACTCCGGCACCACCATCGTGCCGTCGATGAAGCCGGCCTCGGCAATATCGGCGATGCGGCCGTCGATGATCACGCTCGTGTCCAGCACTTTGGCGCTGCGCCGCGTCTGCTTTTCGCCGGAGAAGACCGTGCCCAGCGCCGCCGGGTTTAGCAGATCGCCCTTGCTGGCGCCCACCAGCAGCCCCACATAGGTCATCAGCAGCAGGACGAAGATCTGCATCACGGCCGAGGTCGCTCCAGGAATCAGCGCATTGCGCAGAACGAGGCAAAAGAGCGCCGCCCCAAAGATGCCCAGCACACTGCCGGCCACGGCGCCGATCAGCCGCTTCAGGCTGAGCGCCCGCACCCGCAACTCAAAGACAATCACCGCGCCGGCCGCACCTGCGCCCGAGCATGCGCTCACCCATCCTGTTATGCCGAATGGATGAAGGAAAAAGCAGACCCCGGCAAGTAGGGCCACAAAAAGAAGACGAACCAAAATCAGGTCCATAAAAAGCCAACTCCCCGCTGGCAGGAAGAGCAACCCTCCAGACTGGGTACAGTTGGCGAGTATTCCACTTGGCTGCGGCCGCGTCAAGTCCAAGGGGCGGGGACCAAGCCGGCAAGCAGTGTTTGAGAGAATAGAGCGCCTGCGGAACGCGAACCGCGGGCAACTCAGCCCAGAGCGGCTCTGCCCCACTGTTCCCAGTTCCCCTCTCTTACGACGCCACCGCCAGCTCCACCACGGAAGCCAGCCGCTGCGCGCCCTTGCGCGGGCCGCGCTTGCGCGCGCTCATCACCTTGATGCGCTCCAGCAGCTCTTGCGGCGAGCAGTTCTTCTTGGCCAGCACGGCATCGGCCGAGTGCATCACGCCCCCCATCCTCTGCGGGTCGGCTAGCAGGATCATCGGAATGTGTGCCGCGATCTGCTTCAGCCGCTCCACCAACTGGCAGCCGTCCATCTGAGGCAGACCATGGTCGGCCAGCACCAGGTCCACGGGGTACTCCGCAAAGACGCCGATGGCCTCTTGCCCGTTGGTGGCCGAGACCACCCTGTATCCATTGGTTGCCAGCATGAACTTGAGTACGGAAAGCTCTTGTTCGTTGTCGTCTACGCAGAGAATGATCTTTTTCGGACGCATGATCGGGGGATTGACTCCTGGGTGCGATTTCGTGTGGTGCGATTTCCTGGATTTGCCTGGGCACACCGCGTCCATGCCCGCTCAACTGGCTGGCTGGCGCCGTAAGTTTCCAAGGCTCGGCGGAGTGAAAGACACAACCCAATTCCCGGTTGATCTTGCGCGGCCTGCCTTGCGCGATGCGCGCGCCTCCCTGGAAGAGACGGCGGATCCGCGGCACGGCTACCGGCAATTTGATGCACGGGACGGCTGCCTTCGCTCACGGTGAGTGAATGTAAAACGCTTGGGACAAGACCGGCATGGCGCCGGTTAAATTGCTTCAATGAAACGCAACTCTACGGCGCTTCGATGCTTCTGTGAAGAGAGAAAGGCAAGCGAAAATCTATGTGAAAATCCGCCGTTTCCCTGTGAGAATTGGCTAGATTTAACACATACCGTCACTTGCAACGATGAATGCCTGTTGAAAGCGTGTGCATTACGGCAGGAAAAGCCGTCCTTTTGCCACAAGAACAGTGCTGCCCCCGACGCGCGCATCCGTGACCTTCGCGGATCGTGTTACAGCACTGAGAAAAAGATCGCTCGGCCTGCCGATCTCCACGCCCTGGCGCACGGCTGCGCGCTCGCCCGCGCCCACTGCGCCGCGCTGCACCAGATAGCCGATGGCGCAGCCCGCCGCCGATCCGGTAGCCGGATCCTCGCCGCCGTAAAACTGCATCCGTGCGCGGTACTCGGGCCTTTGGCCGCTGCTTCGGTCGAAGGTTGGCGCGAGCACATAGAACCAGCGCGCGCCGCGCTCGCGCAGCCACGGCAAGGCTGCTCCCTGATTCACCCTGAGCCGCGACAAAGGCTCTAAAGCGCGCAACACCACAATCGCAAATGCCGTGCCCGTCGAGACGATCTGCGGCGGAAGACCAGCATCCAGGTCTTCAACCTCCAGCCCGGTCAGCTGGGCCACTTCCCGTGGGTCAAGCTCCGCGCCAAACTCCGGCTCCGGCTGCGTCATCTCGCCGTACAAACCCTCGCCGGCGAACCGCACCGGCACCGCGCCCACATTGAGCCGGAGGGTCACAATGCCGCCCCGCACGGTCTCGGGCGCGTACCTCTTGAGCACGCTGGCTGTGCCCAGCGTGGGATGGCCGGCAAAGTTCAGCTCCTCCTGGGTGGTAAAGATGCGCACACGCACGCCCTCGGCCAGTTCCACCTCTTCCGCTCTCCGCTCGACAAATGTTGTTTCCGAGAGATTGAATTCGCGGGCGATCGCCTGCATGCGCTCTGCGGTCAGATCGCACGTGTTCATCACCACCGCCAGCGGGTTGCCCGCCAGAGCCCTATCGGTAAAAACATCGACGACAAAATAATCCAGTTCCGCCATCTCCAGACGCGCCTCCACATTGTTTCTACTCTACTGATTTCCGGCGGGCCGTGAAGATTCAAGGTGCGGTGGGCTTTTTAGTTGCAGGGAACAGCGGATAGGGAGTAGGGAGTAGGGAATAGCGAGCGGCAGCACACAACTGGCGATCAGGAAGCTGTAGCCGGAGAGCAGGAGCCATTCAGCCGGAAGGCTCAGGCCGCTTTCCTACTCCCTGTTCCCTGCCTTTTACAGCCCGATCAGCGGCCGCGGCTGGCGGATCTTTGCGCGGTCCAGGAACAGCCTCATGCGCAGAGCTTCGGCGCGCTGCATCGCAACCATCCGCATGTGCCGGCGGATGTGATCGCCGTCCGTCAGCAGGTTCACTTGCGCCTCGTCGAACTCGGCATCCTTCTCCAGCCGCGCAATCCTCTCTTCGATAGTGCGGCGAAACCGCGGGCTGATTTCAAAACCTTCGCCGGCTGCACAGTTGATCATCATGGCTCGCTCCTGGGAAAGATTCTCTCGCCCGAAAAATAATTTCTGTAAGGGCTAAAGTCTTTTCGATCTGTGCCGATGCTAATAAAGAATTATTGAAAGCGCCAGATTACCAGGGGTTCGGACTTAGGTAATTTGTTGTCCAGAAATAGTACACTTCGGGTCTATCTGACGCTTTTTTGCACAACTCGACAAGCTCCGCGAGGCCTTACTGTCCGTTGTGCTCACAACAAGCGGATGCCCGCTATCCCATTTTGGCTGTACGTTCGGCTGTAACTGACCACGGACCACCGAAGTCGATCAATTAATTTTCCGGCGCAGTCGCGAAATAGCCCTTGCGGACCTGCACCTTCATGCCGTCCCCGCGACACTCCACGCTGAGCTTGCGAAAGCTGCCGTCCAGCTTGGCGTTGCTCGACGAATAGCTGGCTACATATTGGGTGCGCAACTCGTCCTCGATCTGCTGGAAGGCTGCCTCCAGCTTCTTGCCGTTGTTGCCCACATCGATCAGCCGTCCGCCGGTCTCCTCGGTCATCCTCTTCATATCCGAATAGCCGTGGTAACCAAGGCCCCCGTAGAAGCCCCGGTCGGCGATCAGAATCGTGTAAACAATAACGTTCGATCTCTGCGCGGCGGCAATCGCCTCGGTGATCTTGTGGCTGCTGCCCTCGTCCTCGCCGTCGGTCAGCAGGATCATCGCTTTGCGGCCCGTCTCCTGGTTCATCTTGCCGGTGGCTGCCTGGTAGACCGCGTCGAAAAGCACAGTTCCCTTAGGGTCGCCGATCGTCGGAATGGTCCCGCCGCCCGCGCCTGGAATGCCCCCCGCCCCATTGCCTCCAGCCGTGTTGATCACTGCATTGTTCATCGCCCGCGCCAGTTGCCGCGGGTTGTTGGTGTAGTCCTGCAGCAGGTCCACGTTCACGTCGAAGGAGAGCACGAACGCCTCGTCCTTCTGCTTGAGCACCCGCTCCAAAAACTCGCCGCCCACTTCCTGCTCCAAGGGAAGCACGCGATATTGGCTGCCCGAGGTGTCCAGCAGAATTCCCAGCGTCAGCGGCTGGTGCGTTTCGGCCACAAAGCTCTTCAGCGTCTGCGGCGTCTTGTCCTCCGAGATCGTGCAGTCGTCCTTGCTCAGGTGAGGCACCAGGTTGCCGGCCTTGTCCTTGACCGTGAAAAACAGATCCACCAGGTTGACGTTCATCTTAAGAGTCGCCATCGGTTCCTCGATGGGCGTGGTGTCCGGCGCGGTGCTGACCGGGGGCGCGTCCGGAGACGGAGCAAGCTGGGACCATCCCGCCGGAACCAGCGCCGGCAAGCCAAACAGCAAAGCGGCAACTCCAAGTCGCATTCCCATTCTGATCCTTTAGACGGATTTCAACTTCCGAAGACAGCATACCCGAACGGTTTCCCCTTTGGCGCGCAACCTGCGCGTCTCTGGCGCGTCTGATACTCTGACCATTGGAGAGTACCTGTGAAACTAGGTCTAACGGCAATTGCGCTGGCCACGCTCCTGAGTTCGAGCCTGAGTCCGGCCGCTTTGGCCCAACAGCAGCAACCCGCCGTTCCCGACGCTCCTGTGCCCCAGGCGGCCAAGCCGCTGTCGGACGTGGACGGCCCGATCACCCCCGGCAAAGGCGCCGGCGACATCCAGCCTGGGCCGACTTCGTCCTCCAACCCTCAGGGCCAACAACCCGCGTCCCCCAGTCCCGCCAAGGACACAGTCCAGACCACGCCGCCCGAGATGCCCGCCGCCGGCGAAGGCGTTGAAAAGGTCGCTACCCTGGTCCAGCACGTGAACTTCGTCGAGATCCCGGTCACCGTCAAGGACTCGAAGGGAAAGCTCGTCGCCGGCCTCACCTACCGCGATTTCAAAGTCTTTGAAAACGACACCCGCGAGCCCATCTCCTTCTTCACCACGGATTCGTTCCCGCTATCGATCGCTTTCGTTATCGACCAAAGCCTGACCTCCGACGTGATGGCCAAGGTGAATAACTCCCTTGGCGCCATCCAGGGCGCGCTCACGCCCTATGACGAAGTGGCTGTCTTCTCCTACAACAACGGCGCCCAGGAGCGGACCGGCTTTACCGGCGCTCAAAGCAGCCGTCTCCCCGCCGTGCTGGCCCTCACCAAAGCCACCGGCAGCGAGATGCTGGTGCCCGTCAACGACGGCCCGCTGGCCGGCTGCGCCATCCGCCAGAACGGCAACTGCGTCGATCCCAACCTGAACCCTGGCGGCTCGACCGGCGGCACCACCTTCATGACCCTCCCCAAGGAGATTCACACCCTCAACGACGCCATCCTGGCAGCCGCCAAGGAACTCTCCACCCGCCCCAAGGGCCGTCGCCGCATCATCTATGTCATCTCCGACGGCAAGGAGTACGGCAGCAAGGCCACGCTCAAAGAGGTGCTGAAATACCTTGAGACCAACAAAACCGCCGTCTATGGCACGCTGGTGGGCGACTCGGCCCGCTGGGGCGAGGGCTTCGTCAGCCGCATCCACCTGCCCTTTACCATGTACGACAACATCCTGGTCAAATACACCCTGGCCACTGGCGGCACGTTGGACTCGGAAGGCAACCTGAACGGCATCGAAAAGAGCTACGCCAAGATCGCCGAGGAGGCGCGCAACCAGTACACGCTGGGCTACTACAGCCATGAGCCGGCCATCGACGGCAAGTTCCGCAAGATCGATGTGCGTGTCGACCTGCCCGCCTTGGAAGTGATTGCAAAGACCGGCTATTTCCCCTCAGCCGAGGACGTCCACTGAGCTTGGCCAGCGGCGGTTCCGCTCAATCGGCAAAGACACCAAAGGCCTGTGCGCAAATGCACAGGCCTTTTCGATGGAACCAATCAACTCACGCGGCATCGGCGCAGGCAACCAGGAAGACCAGAACCGCGCCCCAGCCTCCGGCCTAGTCCCTTACGCCTCAAAGGCGCCGGATTTGAGGGTCGACTGGCGCAGGACTCGGCTGCTCGGGAGCCGCATTCTGCTGCACACTTGGCGGGGGCGGCGCGGGGGGTGGGGGATCGGTCACGCCCTTCAGCCCTTCCTTGAAGCCCTTCAATCCCTCGCCCAATCCCTTGCCCAGCTCCGGCAGCCGCTTGGCCCCGAACAGCACAAATAAGAGAATCGCAATGATCAGCAGGTGCGTCGGCTGCAATAGGTCGCCCATGGTTTTATCCTCCGCGCGCCGTGCTCTCGCCGCCGCGCATCCTCAACCAGTATTGTCGCACAAAGCCAGATGTCCGCGCAGAACCTGCCCGGAAGCCCTCCATCCGGAGATCGTTTAGCCCTTCGGCTATTCCCTGTTCCCTATTCCCTACCTCAATTCACCTGCGCCGGCTTGCCCAGCCGCTCGGTGACCATCGCATAGAACGCGCGCAGGTCTTCCTCCTCGCCCACGGTCAGCCGGCGGTAGACCTTCATCAGCGGAAAGAGACGCGAACCGCGCACCTCGATGGCCGGAACCATCGCCGCGCCGCCGGGATATTGCGTCATCTCCCAACTGCCCGCATAGCGCCGCCGCAGCACCTCGCCCAGGTAGCTGCCCCATAGCCGCACCTCAAAGTCCAGTTCCAGCTCCGGGCTTTCGCCCACCACCACCAGTATTTCGTCGAGCGCGTCAATCGAATCCGCGCTGAAGTCCAGCTCTTGCTTGAACTCGCTCTCGGCCCACTCCGCCGCCGCCCGCGCATAGCCCTCCATCATCGCCCCCAGGTCGGGGTAGGACGACGATTCCAGCCGCTTGCGCAGATCGGTCGAGTTTTTCATTCATTCTCCAGAGTACATCGCGCGGCACCGCGAGAGTTTAGACGGCGGAACTGGAACATGGAAAGAACGCGGCTCCCCGGATTATGGCGGAGTGAAGCAGGTTTGTGTCAGACTGGTAAGCAGTTGTGGAGGGTTTCCCGTTGAAAAACATCAAAATTCTTGCCCTGGCCGCTTTGCTGGCCCTCGGTGCGGGCCAGGCCCGTTCCGCCGGCCGCGACATCTTTCCCGATCCGGCGCAGGCCAAAGCCGACTTGGCCGCCGCCCTCAAGACCGCTGCGAGCACCCACAAGCGCATCCTGCTCGACTTTGGCGGCAACTGGTGCGGCGACTGCCAGGCGCTCGACATCTACTTCCACGACGCAACCAACCTGCCCATCCTGGAGGCGAATTTCGTGTTAGTCGACGTGAACATCGGTCACATGGACGCCAACGAGGACATCGCCGAGCAATACCAGATTCCTCTGCGCAAGGGCGTGCCCGCGCTGGCCGTCCTCGATGAGCATGGCAAGCTGCTTTACAGCCAGAAAAGCGGCGAATTCGAAGCCATGCGCCGCATGGAATCCTCCGCCGTGACGCAGTTTCTTGTGCAATGGAAGCCCGCAAAGCCCGGCTGCTCGGCGGTGATGGTGAACTGCTGAGAACTGGCTGAGCCAGCCAAACAGGTGGCCATTCAGCCACCCCTCTTCAGCCCAGCGGCGCCAGATGCTTGGTGTTCTGGTAGGTGTAGACGATGCGGTGGGCCACGGTGATGGTCGAGAGCACGGCCAGCACCCACAGCACCGGAGCCATCGCTCCCCAGTGGTAGAAGATCGCTCCGATAATCACCAGCACAATTCGCTCCGGCCGCTCCATGAATCCCACCTTGCACTGGCCGATGAGTGCCTCGGCGCGGGCGCGCGTGTAGCTGACCATCAGCGACGTGACCATGACAAAGGCCACCAGCACCACGTATCTGAAGCGGTTGATGCGGCCGTAGTACACCAGCAATCCAAAAAACAGCACCACGTCCGAGTAGCGGTCGATCACCGAGTCGAAGAACGAGCCGAAGACGGTCACCTGGTTGTTGCGCCGCGCCACCCGGCCGTCGAGCATGTCGAAGGCGCCAGCGGAAAAAATGACCATGCCCGCATAGAAGAACATGCGCCCGGCATTGGTCGCGTTGGCGTGGCCGAAGAGAAACGCGGCCACGATGTTGATCACCAGGCCGATGAAGGTCAGCGCGTTGGGCGAGATGCGGGTCAGCGCCAGGCCATGAACAATCTTGTCAAGAAGCCATCCGCAGGCGCGGCCGAAAGCGCTGGTCCAGGTCGTTGCCATCTCGCCTATTTCCGCTCCAGATTCTGCTCTACGGCCTGCTCCGGGCCGGCTTCGGATTCAGCTACGTCGGCTTCATCGTGAATCGTGGTCAGCTTGAGGATTTCCAGCTCGCGCTTGCCGTTGGGAGTGACGATGGTGGCCACGTCGCCCACCCGCTTGCCCACCAGGCCGCGGCCGATCGGCGAAGTGGTCGAAATCAGCCCCTTCGACACATCCGACTCCTCGCTGGTCACCAGCCGGTAGATGATCTCCTCGTCTTTGGTCGAGTCAAAGACCACCACCGTCGAGCCAAAGCCGGCCTTGTCTCTGGGAATGTTGGTCAGATTGACGAGCGACAGCTCGGCCATGCGCCGCTTCAACTGGCCCAGCCGCGCGTCCACAAAGGTCTGGCGCTGCTTGGCCATGTGATATTCGGCGTTCTCCGACAGATCGCCCATCGCCACGGCCTTCTTGATCTCGGCGGGAAGCTCATGCTGGAGCTCGTGCTCAAGGATTGCGATCTCTGCGAGAAGCTGCTTTTTGATGTGCTCGGGCATCCGGGGTCCGTGGCGGCGAGCGAGGCCGCTCAATCCGCGTGAGATAAAAGTCTTGACTCCTCATTATACGCGGGGGGAAGGCAGGGAACAGGGAACAGGGAACAGCCGATGGTTGCAACTCCTGAACTTCCCGGTCCTTGAACAAACCCGAAAGCAAGATGATTCGATCTGTTCTTACGCCTCGTCGCCTGACTGACCATCCGACTCGGCGCCGCTCCGCTTTTCTGTTCCCTATTCCCTATTCCCTGTTCCCTGCTTCTCCATGAACGACTGCAAAATCAGCGTCGCCGCCACTTGGTCCACCACTTTTCGATGCTCCGGGCGGGCGTGGCCGGCTTCGTAGAGAATCTGGTGGGCCTCGCGCGTCGTCAGCCGCTCGTCCCACAGGTGGATCGGCAAGCCGGTCAGCTCGCCCAGTTCGGCGGCGAAGGCCTGCGTCTTGGCAGCCTGCGGGCTAACGTCGCCGGAGAGATGCACGGGATTGCCGACCACGATGCCCACGACGCCGAACCGCCGCGCCAGCCGCGCCAGCGAGCGCAGGTCTTCGCGGCGATTGTGCCTTCGCTCCAGCGTCAGCACAGGCTGCGCCGTCAGGCCCAGTTCGTCTGACACAGCCACGCCGATGCGCCGATTGCCGACATCGAGGCCGAGATAGCGAAGTGCTTCCAGCATTTGGCTCCTAGCTTAAAGCTTCTAGCTTTAGCTTCTAGCTTAAAGCTTGTATTGAGCGGGCTTTCAAAAAGCTCGAAAGTTAGGCATTTTGGTTCAGACCAGACCGTTTTAGGGCGAAAAACCGGGTTTTCCGGTGATTTTCAGAGGCGAAATCTTACGATGTGGGAGAATTTTGGCTGTGCGTTGTTCAGTCGGTATTGATTTCAAACGGGTTAAAAATAATCTGCAAGGTTTCAGGGAATATTTATACCCCAGGGGGTATAGGGGGGGGTGGGGTACCCCTCTTTTTCCCGAAACGCTGGCCGGCTGGAACCCGGCCTGACTTCAAAGTAGCAGGGTGCGGGAAATAATATGCAAGCACTTGCGGTCGGGCGGGCGCGCTTCGCGCACGGGTTCGTGGTATCCCAGATCCCTAATGCGCGGGTGACTCATGGGGATCTGCGCCACCCGCCAAACCCTACGACTTCATGGCCAGTCCTCGTTGGAGGACCGATTTCCAATGCTTGAGCCAAGAAGCTTCTCGCAGTTTGTAGACTCTTCCTGTCGAGTCGATTGCTTGCCAAAAGTCGATGGTTGTAATGTCTGTGTCTGACTGGTTCATGTAGCTTGTGATGCACTCGCCCTCTTTGATTTCGTGTGCCAACAGCGGTTCATTGTCTCCACACATGAAGGACTCACCGGGATAAAGGCTCCGAGCCCCTGTGTGCGTAATTGTCACCGGACGGCGACCCTTGTTGGTGACTCTCAGAATGATTAGAGTCGTTCCGTCATGGCGGGGGTCTCCATGAGTCATCATGTCACGGAGAGCCGTGATTTTGATGCTTACGCGCTCACTGATAAGCTGTTTCGCAACAGCAACCGTTGAGAGCACAGCACCATACACGGCAATGATGGCGGTCACTTTTTCCATAGTAGTCATGGTTTCAATTGTAAACCTCTCAGCATCAATGTTGGCCAGCTTCCAAACTGGACTTCATTCGGTGCATTCAATCCTTACGGAGAACTGTCTTGCTCTATCAGCCAATAGGCTAGCACCCACTTGGCCAGACGAAGGCGCACTAATGTACCCGACCTTTTCGTCATTCAAAAACGCCTTGACTTCAGTCCAGTGAACCGCGAAATTGATATTTTCTGGTATGTCTCCCGTCATGCGTGCCACCGCCAACGCATCCAACTTTGCAACAACAACTCCTATAACATGCCCGCTGGAATCCAGCAACGGCCCTCCACTGTTGCCCGGTTGTACTGGTGCGCTTATCTGGACCAACTGAACATTGTTGTTTACGCCGGCAGTGGCGCTAAGAATTCCTGTCGATATATTCCCTTCCGAAGACAAAATATCGGGGAGCGGAAACCCGAATGCAAATACAGTGTCGCCTACCTTCGGCGGAGCCCCACTTCGGAATACTGCAACCGAAGCGGGAATGACGTCCAATTTCAATAGCGCCAAGTCCACCGAAGTTCGCCGATCAACAACAGTCAATGAATTGCCCTCTGACGTTACAAGATTCTTGCATCCTTCGACAACGTGATTATTTGTCAATACATATCCTTGCTTACTCACAATAAAGCCACTGCCAAATCGCTTTGTTCCGGAATTTTCATTGGCCGGCTTCGCAGGGCACTGGTATAATTCACGAAAATTTATCTGAACTTTGGGATCATTTATGATTTTTTCTAGTGTCGGAAGGCCTCTTCTTGCTGCTTCCACGGCTACTGTATTGGTCTCATTAAATCCTCCAATTTCGATAGCTCTCGTGTACGCCTCTTTGGCATCATCGAAACGGCAAAGCTTCTCATACGCTTCCTCCAAGCCAATCCAACACCATGCGTGATCGGGATCTAATGCCAGGCACTTCTTATATATAGGTATGGCATCCTCGGGCTGCCATAGGTCGTTCAGTCCGTGGGCGATAATGTCCAGTACTATTGCCTTATCATGGTCGGAATCCCATTCAGAACAATCGCTAAGGTGCTTACGCCCGGCATCTACAACTTGGTTGAACTCCAGTAAGTGTTCCCGGTAAAGTTTTGCATCGAAGTCGCCCGAAGGTTTGTCTAGATTCTGCTGTGGTTCGAGTTGATCTAACAGTTTTATATTTAGTTTTTGAATGCGGACTAGCGATTCGGTGCATTCACTTCTTTTCCCCTGAGCCATTGCCGTGTTTGAAGTCATGGCAATCACGCCAAGCGCGGTGACAGTTACCAAGTATTGCTGACGAAGAATCATGCTCAAATGATACCTCCAGGATTTGCCCTTCACAATTCTGGACGACCAATTCCAGCACAGAACATGAGGAAACGCTTGGGAAATCAAAAGAACATACGGCTATTTGAGTTGATTCGGGAGGTCGCGCAACAACCCATCGGGAAGGTTGCCAGTCTTCACAGTGTTCCTCAATTGATCGATGAAGACCTTGAAAATCCTCGCCGTGTGCTCGGGTTCGCCCAATTCCTTCAGCCGCAACGTGTATGAATTGCCGACCGCCTCTAGTTTCAGTTCCACAACAGAATACCCGAATTTTCTTAAAGCGTAATCATGCGCTATGTTCCAGAAGGCCGACTCTTCTTGTGTCATGGCGTCCAACCCTCCTGCTCCGAGATCAAATATATCATCTGATGCAAAGACATTCATCATTGCAGTAGATTTAGGCCGGGTGCCCCAGATCCCGTTTCTGGATCATTCTGCACAACACCCTGAACAACATCAGGATTCGCGCATAAAGGAGAAAAGGCTCCCGATGAAGGGAGCCTCTTCCTATTTCCATGCGCCTCTTCTGAATCCCTACCCTCGTGGGGACCATTGCTGGCGGGATCGGAACCACGGTGTCGAGCCGCTGCACTTATATTCCGACATCTGAAGCATACATCCAAGGCAATCGCCAATGCAGCCACCGGGCTCCGCGCGAAGCGGGTTTAGCCGTTAGAATCTGGGAGTTCGACAGCGCAGGCTGCCTTAGGAAGAAACAAGCGTGGACCGGGAGGTCCACGCTACAGCCGGCCGGGAGGCCGGCGGTACAGTCTCATGCGCTGCGGGTCGGCGAAGCCGGTGGGCGACTGACACAAACCATCGTACCGTTGGGGAAGCTCGCTCTAGCTAATGTACGCCCTGAGGAGCCAGCCAGCCCGGTACAATCAGAGATAGGGAGTCCCGCTGGGGACTTTTTGCATCTCTAACACAATGAAGGGTTGACAGCAACGAATGGCGCCACGCAGACGGACGAGCAGAAGGAAAAGGGGTGCTGGCGCGGCGGCACTGCGCGTGGCAGCCTTTTTTCTGGTGCTGGGGGCGGGCGCGGCGGCCTGGCTGGTGTTTTTCCCCTTCGGGCCGTCGAGCGAAACCTTTGTCGAATTCGCGCCGGGGTCTTCGACAGCGAAGATGGGCCGGCAACTCGAGGCGGCGGGCGTGGTGCGCAGCCGGTATGCCTTTGACCTGATCCGCTGGGTCAAGCGGGGAACGCTCAAGGCCGGCGAATACCGCTTCGATCACCCGGCCGCGGTGACCGAGGTCTATGCGCGCATCGCGCGGGGCGATGTCTTTACCAAAGCGGTCACCATTCCGGAGGGCGCGAGCATCTTTGAGATCGCGGCACGGATGGAGCAGGCGGGGTTTGGCGCAAAGAAGGGCTTTTTGGATGCGGCGGCAAAGCAGAAGAGCCTGGTAGCCGACCTCGACCCCGCGGCAACCAGCCTGGAGGGCTATCTGTTTCCGGATACCTATCATTTTCCCCGCAAGTTTGGCCCGCCGCAGATTTACGCGGCAATGGTTCGGCGCTTCCGTGCCCAGGCCGGGCTAATCGGCTTGAAAGGGAACATGCATCGAGTGGTGACCATGGCTTCGCTGGTGGAGCGGGAGACGGCGGTGGACACGGAGCGTCCGCTGGTGGCCAGCGTCTTTGAAAACCGCCTGGCCAGGAAGATGCCGCTGATGACCGACCCGGCTGTCATTTATGGGCTGGAGTTGGATCGACGCTGGCGGGGCACGATCTA
>JBEKPI010000095.1:0-13799 GCA_049520855.1 Occallatibacter sp. | reverse complement strand
GGTGACGGCGGCGACGGCGGCGGGGAAGTCTGGGGCGAAGCGAACCCGCGGGCCTTCGATCTTGGCGACGAGGTGTTCGGCGGTTACGCCGGGGATGGGCTCTTCGCTGGCGGCGTAGATGGGAAGAACGAGGACAGTGTCAGCATCGGCGAAGGCGGCGGCGAACCGATCGAAGAGATCGAGGGTGCGCGTGTAGCGGTGAGGCTGGAAGACGACGTGGATGCGCTGGTGGCCACATTCGCGGGCGGCGGCCAGAGTGGCGCGAATCTCGGTGGGGTGGTGGCCGTAGTCGTCGACGACGGTAACGCCACGCGCCTTGCCGCGGTACTGGAAGCGGCGGTCCACGCCGCGAAAATGGTTGAGCCCTTCGGCAATCTTCTCCACGGGAATTCCGAGCTGATGGGCGATGGCCACGGCGGCGGTGGCGTTGAGAACGTTGTGGCGGCCGGGAACGTGGAGCTCGAAGGGACCGAGTGGGCCGTTGGCGGTAACGGCCTGGAAGCTGGCGAAACTTCCCTTCCCTGCACCCAAGAACTCCAGCCGATAGTCGGCCTCCGCGGCGACTCCATAGGTGAAGACGCGGCGGCGGGCGCGGGGCAGGATGGCGGCGAGTTGCGGATTGTCGAGGCAAGCTGTCACCGCGCCGTAAAACGGCAGCTTGTCAATGAAAGTGAGGAAGGCCTGCTCGACATCTTCCATGTCGCGGTAGCAGTCCATGTGTTCGCGGTCGAGATTGGTGACGACGGCGAGGATGGGCGAGAGCTTGAGAAAGGAGCGGTCGCTCTCGTCGGCCTCGGCGACCAGATATTGCGAGCTGCCCAGCTTGGCGTTGGAGCCGAGCGCGTCGACGCGGCCGCCCACGACGACGGTGGGGTCCAGGCCGCCGGCGGCGAGGACCGAGGCGACCATCGAGGTGGTGGTGGTCTTGCCGTGCATGCCGGCGATGGCGATGCCGTATTTGAGGCGCATCAGCTCGGCCAGCATCTCGGCGCGCTGAATGACGGGAATCTTGCGGGCGTGGGCTTCGACGACCTCGGGATTGGCAGCGGAGACGGCGGAGCTGGTGACGACGACCGTGGCTCCGGCGACGTTGGCGGCATCGTGGCCCTCGTAGATGGATGCGCCCATCTGGGCCAGGCGGTCGGTGACCGGGCTGCGGCGCAGATCGGAGCCTGAGACCTTCATGCCGAGGTTGAGCAGAATCTCGGCGATGCCGCTCATGCCGATGCCGCCGATTCCGATGAAGTGCGCGTGCTGGGAGGTGGCAAACATTAGGGTTGAAACTCAACTTTAACATTTGCACGGGAATGAAGGATTTCGATGCGCTGGACTTAGCCCCCTTCACTTCACACCGGCACGGCCCTCAGTACAGCAGCACCGCTACGCGATAAGCCGTAAAAGCGCCCTCCTGGCCCTGCGTCGGACAACTGCCCACAGCGGCCCGGCTATACTTGCCGGTGGCGAGACGGTCCTCAAGCGCCGACGGCAGATGGGTGAGGTCGGCATCCTGCCAGCGCATGATGAAGCGCGGCTGAGCGCCTGAGGCCGAGCGCGGCAGACCTTCGTCCATTGAGCAGGCGGCGCGGGCCAAGGTTGCATCGCGCACGATCGAGACTCCGCTGCTCCGCAACATGCCTCCAACCGCGGACTCGACCTGGGTTTGCGTCAGCGACGAGACGGCGCGCTCGTAGTCGGCCACGGCATAGAGGCCCATGCGCCCTGCCACCAGGGCCACGCCGACCCGGTCCACATCGGGGTTGAGCAGGTTGGAGCGGTGATGCGGCGAATGCATCCATGCATCGTGAATGGTGGCCGGATCGGGACCTACCGCTACGTTCTCCTCCATCAGGCTGAAGTGCGCGCCGGCCTGCTTGGCGCGCCCCGAGGGGTCGAGTTCGCCCGCATATTGATGCGCTATCTGACCCTCGGCGGCCATGCGCAGGCAATGCTGGCGCGCAGCCTCGGCCAATGCCGCGTCCCACTTGAGCGGCCCCGCTCCCACCGTTGCGCGAGCCTGATTAGCCAGCTCCACAATCCGCCAGGCCTCGGGCTGAATCGACGATCTCCGCCCGTCCTGCGCCAGAACCACCGGCGCAATCAATGCCAAAAATAGGACCAAACCCCTCCGTAAAATGCTCATAATTGATTAAACCCCGCCTGGCCGCCACAGTCGCGGTATTCTTGCTGTGCCTATGTCTTTTTTCTCCGCCAGCACGATTCCGGCCCTGCGCAACCGCATCCGCCGCCAGCCACTGGCCGTGGCGGGCGTGCTGCTGCTGGCGGCCTTTGTGGCGGGCGGGCTGGCCGCGCCCTGGCTCGCGCCCCACAATCCCGCTGCGATTGACCTGCTGCATCGCCTCGAAAGCCCCTCCGCCGCGCACTGGGCCGGAACCGACGAACTGGGCCGCGACACGCTCTCGCGCCTGCTTTTTGGAGCGCGGCTCTCGCTGGCCGTTTCCGTCACCGTGGTCGCAATCTCGCTGGCTTTGGGACTGGCCATCGGCGGCCTGGCCGGCTATCTGGGCGGCTGGATCGACATCGCCCTCACCACCTTTGCGATGAACACCTTTCTCGCCCTGCCCGGCATCCTGCTGGCCATCGCCTTCGCGGCGTTTCTGGGGCCGGGATTCACCAACCTCGTGCTCGCGCTGGCCATCGGCGGCTGGGCCGGCTATGCGCGGCTGGTGCGCGCGCAGGTGATGGCTGTCCGCGACCGCGAATACGTCGATGCCGCCCGCGCGCTGGGCGCAAGCGGCCTGCGCATCTTCTTCCGCCATATTCTGCCGAATATCGTGCAGCCCATCCTCGTGCAAGCCGCCATCGGCATGGCCGGAGTGATTCTGGCCGAGGCTACGCTCTCCTTTCTCGGATTGGGCATTCCCGCGCCAGCGCCGAGTTGGGGAGCGATGCTCAACGACGCCCGGCTGCATCTCTTCGACTCGCCGCATCTGGTGCTCTTCCCAGCCCTGGCCGTGGCTGGCGCGGTCTTGGGATTCAACTTTTTGGGCGACGCTCTGCGCGACCAACTTGACCCGCGCACGCGGCTGGAACTGGGGCTGTGAGTAAGGCAGGGACTAAGGGACTAGGGACTAAGGGACTGAGGGACTAGGGACTAGGGACTAGGGACTAGGGACTGGGGACTAAGGGACTGGGGAACAGTGGATGGTGAGAGATTGAGGCAGCCTGGATGAAGATCGGCGTCGTCAGCGATACGCATGGGCTGCTCCGGCCCGAAGTCGCGCCCGCTATGGCCGGCGTCGAGCGCATCCTGCACCTGGGCGATGTGGGCAAAATCTCCATCCTGCGCGAACTCGAAAAGATCGCTCCCGTTTCCGCAATCCGAGGCAACACAGACCGCGAAGGCCCTTGCAGCGAACTGCCTGAAACCGACGTGACGCTCATCGCCGACCGCTACGTCTACATGCTGCACGACCTGAACACGCTGCATCTGGACCCCGCCGCCGGCAAGTTTGCCGCCGTGCTTTTCGGGCATACGCATGTGCCCAACTACTACCGGCGCAAGGGAGTGCTGTATTTCAATCCGGGGTCGTGTGGGCCTCGGCGGTTCCAACTGCCGGTGACTGTGGGGCTGCTGACGGTTGGGGAGGATGGGGAGTTCGAAGCGATAATTGTCGAGCTGGATTGAGAGTAAGGCGGCGGATTGTGGCCGATTTCTATCCCCTCATGCGAGGATTCACCCAGCGGTAGACTACATCGGTCAGCAGGTTGACCAGGACATAAGTCAAGCCAATCGACAGCAGGCAGCCCTGCACCAGGGCGTAGTCGCGATTGGAGATAGCGCTGACCGTGAGGCGGCCCAGGCCGGGCCAGCTAAAGATGGTTTCGGTCACGATGGCTCCCGCGAGCAGCGCGCCAAACTGCAAGCCGACGACGGTGACGATGGGGACGAGAGCGTTGTGCAGTGCGTGGCGGCAGACGACGGCGGTCTCGGTGAGGCCCTTGGCGCGGGCGGTGCGGATGTAGTCCTGGCCCAGTTCTTCGAGCATTGCCGTGCGCACCATGCGGGTGAGGATGGCGGCCAGGGACGCGCCCATGGCGATGGACGGAAGGACAAGATAACGCCAGTCGATCGAGTTGCTTCCGCCAGCGTTTGCGCCGGAGACGGGGAGCCAGCCTAGTTCGATGGAGAAGACCAGGATCAGCACCGGACCCAGCGCCAGGCCGGGCACCGAGAGGCCGAAGAGGCTGACGACCGAGAGCACTTGATCGAGCCAGCGGCCACGGCGCACGGCGGCCAGAATGCCGGCGGGCAGAGCCAGCAGCAGGCCAAGGCCGAGGGCGGTCAGCGTCAAGGCCAGCGTGTAGGGGTAGCGGGCGACAATCAGATGAGCCACGGTGTCATGCAGGCGGATGGAGTTGCCCAGGTCGCCTCGCACCACGCCCGCCCAGTAGTGCAGATACTGCTGGTGGAGGGGCAGATCGAGGCCGTACTGGTGGCGCAAGGCGCTTATATCTGTTGGCGTTGCTCCCTCGCCCAGCATCTGCTGGATGGGGTCGCCGGGTACCAGATGAATGAGCAGAAAGACCAGCGAGACCACCAGCCAGACGACCGGAAGGGTGAGCGCGAGGCGGGTGAGGGTCTGCTTCATGGGCTGGTTTCAACGATAAACCAGTTGTCAGCGGTCAGTCGTCAGTTGTCAGACGGTTGTCATTTGCCCGTGACCGCCGGCTCTTCTTCCACCGGCTCAACGCGGATTTTCGCGATGCGGCGGGCGTCCATTTCCACCACCGTCAGGCGGCGGCCATCGTGGGTTACGGATTCACCTACTTTGGGGATGTGGCCGAGACGCATGAGCAGGAACCCGGCCAGCGTCTCCACCCCGCCGTCGCGGGGCAGATCCCACTGCATCTGGGTTTCGAGGTCGCGGAGGTTGACGCCGCCATCCATCAGCAGCGCGCCGCCGGCAGTGGTCAGCACGGGCAGCGCGGGCGAGTCGAATTCATCTTCCAGTTCGCCGGTCAACTGTTCGATAGCGTCTTCGGCGGTGACCAGGCCGACCGTCGAGCCGTATTCGTCAACTACGATAGCCATCTGGCGGCGGCGCTGCTGAAATTCGCGGATCAGGTCGAGGACGCTCTTGGTCTCCGGCACCACCAGCACGGCACGCATGATCTGGGAGAGATTGAGTTCGATCACCGGCGTGGAGGCGCGGTGAAACATCAGGCGGGCGAGGTCTTTGGAGTAGACGACGCCGACGATGTGCTCCGGGCCGCGGCTCTCGTCGTAGACGGGTACGCGCGAGCGCATCTGGTCGATGACGCGGGCGCTGGCAGCCTCAATGGGCAGGTTCGAGGGCAGGGAAAAGATCTTCTGCCTGGGGATCATGATCTCGCGGATGGGCACGTCATCCAGCTCGAGAGCGCGGTGGATCAGCGTCTCCTGCAAGCGGGGCAGAACGCCGAGGCGGCGCGCGGCGGTGGCGATGAGCTTGAGTTCCTCGGGGGAGTGGACCTGGGCGCGCTCGGTCATGGGAATGTCGAAGCCGCGCAGGATGATCGCGGCCGAGCTCCGGAGCAGGCGCACAGCCGGCCGCGCGATGGCCATAAAGATGAGCATGGGCGGCGCGACGGCGACAGCCAGAGCCTCGGCGCGGCGCAAGGCCAGCGACTTGGGCACCAGTTCGCCGACCACTACGTGAAAGTAGGTGATAAGGGCAAAGCCGAGCGCGACGGCGCCCACGGCGGCCACATGGGCATACAGGTGAGCCTGAGCTGGGGCGATGGGCAGAGCGTCTAGCCAGCCGGCGAAGAACCCGGCAGCCAGCGGTTCGCCGATCCAGCCCAGGGCCAGGGAACAGAGCGTGACGCCCAGTTGCACGGCGGGAAGAAAGTCATCCAAATCCTGCTGCAGCCGGCGGACGGCGCGCGCGCCGGGCGCGCCGGCGACGAGCATCTGCTCAATGCGGGTTTCGCGGATTGAGACCAGAGCGAATTCGGCGGCCACAAAGAAGGCGTTGCCCAGAATGAGCAAGGCCACGGCGACAAATTCGAGCAGAGAAAGACCGTGCATCTGGCTGTGAGGATACCATTCGACAGGGATCAGGGATCAGGGGTCAGGGATCAGCAGTGGGGTCAGCTCTAGCCTGGCCAGCCTTTTGGAACCATGCCGCCCGGCGGTGCGTATGGAAGAATAGCAACAGAACTCCGGCGCGCCTGGCAAAGCTGACCTGTTGCGTCAGACGCCGTCTTAGTAACAGGGCTGCGGCATCGGTTTGTCTTCATCGCTTTGTCTGCGCAACTCGTCCTTTACGCAACTCGTTCAGGCAACGAAGATTTGCATTGATTCATGCCTTGGGAGGTATTGGTGGCTGCATCGCGCAAGAGCAAGAAATTCTGGATCTGGCTGTCTGCCGGGGTGGTGGTGGTGTTGGCGCTCGCGGGCTTTGGTCTGGCCCGGCTGGCCCGCAGCTCGTCGATCGATCCCAACAAGCTGGAAAAGGTGAAGCGCGGCGATGTAGCGCGCTCGGTGGTCGCCACGGGCAAGATTCAGCCGATCACCAAGGTCGAGGTCAAGTCGAAGGCTTCCGGCATCGTGGAAAAGCTGTATGTGGACATCAACAATCAGGTGCACAAAGGCCAGGAGCTGGCGCAGCTCGATCAGCAGGAGATCGTGGCGCAGGTGGAGGCGCAGAAGGCGCAACTAGGCTCGGCCGAGGCCAATGTCGGCACCTACGAGGCCAACGTCGAGCAGGACAAGGTCAACGCCGCCGCTCCCGACCTGCCGATGTACAAGGCCACGCTGGACCGCAACCTGGAGATGCAGAAGCAAGGCATCGTGAGCCGCCAGGCGCTGGACGACGCCAACAAGGACTATCTGGCCGCACTTACCAGGCGCGACAGTTCGAAGGCCCAGATCGGCGTGGACATCGCCCGGCTAAAGCAGGCGCGGGCGCAGGTGATGCAGGCCCAGGCCAGCCTCAAGCAGCTCGAAGAACAACTGGGCTACACGACCATTGTGGCGCCGATGGACGGCGTGATCCTGTCGCGCGACGTGGAGATTGGCGACGCGGTCAGCTCGATTCTGGTGCTCGGCTCGACGGCCACGCTGGTGATGACCGAGGGCGACATCAATGAGGTCTACGTGCAGGGCAAGGTGGACGAGGCCGACATCGCCCACGTCTACATGAACCAACCTGCGCGCATCAAGGTTGAGAGCTTCCGTGACCGCGTCTTCAACGGCAAGGTGACGAAGATTTCGCCGATGGGCGTGGAGAAGGACAATGTGACGACCTTCGAGGTGCGGGTCTCGATCGACAATCCGGGCGGCGAATTGAAGGCAAACATGACGGCCAACGCGGAGATCCTTCTGGACGAACACAAAAACGTGCTGACGGTGCCGGAGAACGCCGTGATCTACGACAACCTGAAGAAGGCCACGGTGGAGATTCCAGACAAGAAACAAAAGGAAGGCAAGCGCAAGGTGCCCGTGACGGTCGGGTTGTCGAATGGCTCGGTCACCGAGATTGTCGACGGCCTGAAAGAGGGCGACCAAGTGGTGTTGCAACAGTAAATGCAGCCGCTAGCTTTTAGCTCTTAGCTTTTAGCCAGTGAAATTCGGACTGCTGGCGGAAATAGCTAGAGGCTAGAGGCTAACTCCAATGAAAGGAGAAATGTGATGAAGAAATTGTGGATAGCAGCAGCGGCTTTGGCGCTGGCTTCACTTCCGGCGCTGGCTTCAGAGGCGACCTTTGAGCGCACGCTCTCGGTGAGCGGACACGTGGAGCTGTCGGTTTCGACCGGCTCGGGCAACATACATATCACGCGCGGGACGGGCAACGAGGTGCATATCTTCGGCAAGGTCAAGTCCGGCTGGGGCGGCAGCGAAGAGCGCGTGCGGGAGATCGCTGCGCATCCGCCCATCGAGCAGACGGGCAACATCGTCGGGATTGGCGCGCACCACGAGAACCTGCGCAACATCAGCATCGACTACGAGATTCAGGCGCCGGAGAACGCCTTCCTCGATGCAGCCTCCGGCTCGGGCAATGTCACGGTAGACGGTGTCGGCGAGAACGCGAATATCTCCACCGGTTCAGGCAACATTCACGCCACCGGCCTGCATGGAGGGTTCAAGGTGGACACCGGCTCGGGCAACATCTACGCCGAGCAAACGGGCCAGGGCGATGTGAAGGCGCAGACCGGCTCAGGCAACGTCGAGTTGCGCAATCTGCGCGGCGGCCTGCGCGCCGGGACGGGCTCGGGCGAAATCAAGGTGGCGGGCACGCCCATCTCGGACTGGAAGCTGGAGACAGGCTCAGGCAGTGTCGAGTTCTGGGCCGGCGGCGCCGCGTTCACGCTTGACGCGTCGACCGGCTCAGGCAACATTCACACCGATCAGGAGATGCTGACGCAAGGCTCGTCGGACAAGCATCATGTGACAGGCAAGATCGGCGGCGGCGGACCGGCGGTGCGCATCGAAACCGGGTCGGGAAACATTCGGGTGCATTGAAAGACAGGGAACAGGGAATAGGGAATAGTTGTCAGTCGCCGGCTGTTCACTGTTAGCTGTCAACTGATTGCTATTCCCTGTTCCCTATTCCCTAATCCCTAGTCCCTTACACTGGAAGCATGGTTCAGATTCTTCGCCCGCTCCCTGTCGAACAATTGAAATTGCTGGTCTTCGATCTGGATGGCACGCTGATCGACTCGGCGCAGGATTTGTGCAACAGCGTGAACGCGACTCTGGCTCACTTTGGCCGCGCGCCGCTGCCGGATGAGACCATCGCCGGCTTCATCGGCAATGGAGCGATCATGCTGGTGCGCCGGGCATTTGCCGCCGGGAGCGGCGCGGCAGCCGGCTCCGCCGAAGAAGATCCGCCGGCCGATGCCTACCCCTTTTTTCTGGATTACTATCGCGAACACAAGCTGGACTTTACCTATGCCTACGAGGGGGTTCTGGAGGCGCTGACGGCGCTGCGGGAGTTGCACGGCGGGCCCGGCGGCCTGACGCGGGCGATGGCTGTGCTAACCAACAAGCCGGTTCGCCCGGCGCGGGAGATCTGCGCGGCGCTCGGCCTTGCGCCCTACTTCCTCAACATCTATGGCGGCAACAGCTTTACCACCAAGAAGCCCGATCCGGAGGGCCTGGTTGCGCTGATGGGCGAGGCCGGCGCGCGGCCCGAACAGACGGTGATGATCGGCGACAGCCAGGTGGACGTGGAGACGGCGCGCAATGCCGGGGCGTGGGCCGTGGGCTGCACCTTCGGCCTTGCGCCCGGGAGCCTGGCCGCCAATCCGCCCGACGTGATCGTCGATTCCCCGGCCGACTGGACGGCTGCGCTCAGCCCTGCTTAGAGTCTATCCGTAAATAGGTAGCGCCGACCTTCAGGTCGGCTGTTGTGTGGGCCTCCTGGCCCGCACACGGATTCTGGCGGCGTGGACGCCGCCAGTACAGCCGCTCTGGAGAGCGGCGCTACTCAAACGCGCAATTTACGGATAAGTTCCTGAATCGATTTTCGGAAGAAATCGCTACGGCGGCTGACGCGGACGCCAGCGGCTCAATTCGACGCCGTAAGCTGAATTCATGGGCATGATTGCCGCCATCGCTCCTCGGCCCCTCCGCATCGTCCTGCCCGGCGGCAGCGGGCTGCTGGGCCAATTGCTGGCGCGCCACTTCCAGCAGCAAGGCCATCACGTGACCGTGCTGACCCGCGGCCCGTACACAGCGCCCTGGCAGACCGTCCACTGGGACGGCGAGAACATCGGGCCGTGGACCGAGTACATGGAAGGCGCCGACGTCTGCATCAACCTTGCCGGGCGTAGCGTCAACTGCCGTTTGACCGCGGACAATCGCCGCGCCATCTATGACTCGCGCATTCGCAGCACGCGCCTCGTCGGCAAGGTGATTGGCAGGCTGGCCGAGCCGCCGCGCGTGTGGCTGAACGCCTCGACGGCGACCATCTATCGCCACGCGCTCGACCGCGCAATGGACGAGACGACCGGCGAGCTGGGCGGCAACGAACTCATCTCCAAGCGGAGGCGCGCGCCGGAGACCTGGAATTTTTCCATCGGCGTGGCCAAGGACTGGGAGGCCGCGCTCTTCGAGTCCGAGACGCCGCGCACCCGCAAGGTGGCGCTGCGCACCTCGATCGCCTTCAGCCCCGTGCCGGGCAGCGCCTTTGGCGTGATGTCAAACCTGGTCCGGCTTGGCCTCGGCGGCCGCCAAGGCAACGGACGTCAGTTCGTCTCGTGGATTCACGAAACCGACCTCGCCCGCGCGGTCCAATTCCTCATCGATCACGAAGAGATCGATGGCCCAATCAATCTTGCCGCACCCAATCCCCTGCCCAACCGCGAGTTCATGGCGGCGTTGCGCGATGCCTGGGACGTGCCCAACGGCCTGCCGGCCCCGGCGCTGGCCGTCGAGATCGGCGCCTTCTTCCTGCGCACCGAATCGGAACTGGTGCTCAAGAGCCGCCGCGTCTTCCCTGGCCGCCTGCTCGACGCCGGATTTCAATTCGAGTTTCCCGACTGGCCCGAAGCCGCCGAAGACCTGGTGCGGCAATGGCGGCACAGGAACGATTGAAGAGCCGCCGATCGCGGCTCTTTTCTCTCTTTTCTCTTCTCTTATCCCGGTAGTATGATCTTGGAAGTTCCCGGAAAGAGCGGTTCTGAATCCGGGGATTTCTGAAAAAAACATTGCGATTCGTGCAAGCTGCTTTGCGGTGCGCGGCTGCCGGCGCAGGGGTGGGGGAGGGGTCAATTGAGGATTCGATTGAGGTATCGGGCGATTCTCATTGCGGCGGCGTGCGTGGCTCCCGTTGTCGCGTGGTCGGTGTCAAAGGACTTCAATGGGAGAATGTGGCTGGCGCAGGTGCCCGCCCTTCCCAGCGATGCAAATGCTGCCTATCAGCAGTGGATCGACGATGGCAACGGAGGCCTGAAGCCGGGCGCGGCATTCGACACGGTCGACCAGGGCATCAAGAATGTCATTGCCGATCAGGCTGAGGCCAACCGATCGTCCCCGGCAAACCAGACGCAAACGCAGCAGGATGTGTCCACGGCCCAGCAGATGGCGGCCAAATACGGCACTCCCGAAGGCCAGGCCGCCCTCAAGGCCATGACCCCGGCGCAACTGATGGCTCTGGCTCAGCAGATGATGCCGCAGGCCAACACGCCGCGCGCGGTCTCGCCGGAGGACCAGCAGTTGCTGCAGAAGATCGGCGACGGCGTCTATTCGGGACAACAACAGGTCATGGCCGATGTGCTGAAGTTGCAGACGCAGGTCAACGGCATCGAAAGCCAATGGGACCAGGATGTAGCCGCGCTCGCGCCACAGGAACAAGCTCAGATGCGCGCGCTGCCGGTTTGCCCCGGCGAAGCCAGCATCCCTTCAGGCCTCGAATCGGAGAAGCTCGAACTCAAGTTTGCCGATCAGCGCATCTCCATCGCTTCGAAGTACCTGGGGCAGATTGTGCCCATCGTAGCCAAGGAGCGCGTGGTTGTGCTGCCGCAGATCGACTTCGGCGATGACGCGCTGGCCGCGTGGACGCAGATCTCCGATCCCGGACTCAAGCAGCAGACATCGCCCTCGGCCCAAGGAGCGGAGCAGCAGGGGCTCGGCGGTGTGGGCATCGTTGAACAGTTGGTCGAGAGCGTCTCCTCAAAAGCCGCTCATGCGGTGATGGACAAGAAGGCGATCCAACGGAAGTACGCCAACGCCACGGGATGTGGAGGCTAAGAGCTTATCCGTATAGATAGGTAGCGCCGACCTCCAGGCCGGCTGTTGTGTGGGCCTCCTGGCCCGCACACGGATTCTGGCGGCGTGGACGCCGCCAGTACAGCCGCTCTGGAGAGCGGCGCTACTCAAATGCACAATTTACGGATAAGCCCTAACTCCGGCTCTGAGAGATTTGAATGCCCCTGATGGGCGGATTTGAGCTGCCGGCTCCGTCTCGATTGGGAAGTGGAATCGAGGAGTCCATCGCTGCGCACTCCGGTCCTGAAGAACCTGATTTCCATGGTCCCTATTTCGCCGGAGGCGTGATGTCAGTGACCGGCAGGTCGATGTGGCCGAGCAGAATCTCA
Source organism: Occallatibacter sp. (assembly GCA_049520855.1). Lineage (GTDB taxonomy): Bacteria > Acidobacteriota > Terriglobia > Terriglobales > Acidobacteriaceae > Telmatobacter. The sequence goes on along the minus strand of JBEKPI010000095.1, from coordinate 1,754 downwards.
AACCGCCGCTGCTCTTCCCGCTTGTAAGTCTCCTGGTCGGGCCATAACTCTTTGATGAAGGCTTCTTCGTCGGGATTGGCGGTGGTGGCGACGGTCGAGTTTTTGTAGCGGATGGTCACGCGGTAGTCCCAGCGCAGTTCTTCGGAAGTGTGAAGGGCCGGCTGTTCGATCTTCACCGAGAGAATGCGCCCGGTACTCTCGATCTTCTGGAGCAGCGGGTAGTGGTTCTTCAGGAAGAGCTGCAGGAACTCGGCCTGATGGCCCCACTGGCACTTGTAGTAGTACTCGACGGTGTAGGGCTGGTCGGCGCCTCCCTGCGGCGGCGCGCCCTGCGCCACAAGCGGCGCGGCCAGCGAACCGGCAAAAGCAACCCCCAAAATAACGAGAAGAATCCTGCGCATAGTGCCTCCTTGATTGAGAGTATTGTAGCGTCAACTCGCGCCTGCCGGTTCCGGACTACTTACCAGTGGAGATGGAAAAGCCGCTTCAGCTCCGGCGCGAACTCCTGCACCAGGTGTTCGGTGCCGATGAAGCCGGCCTCGATGTGCCCGGCCTGCACCCCCTGCACCAGCGCGGTGTAATGCTTCGGGTACCACATCGCCTGAATCATCGAACTGCCGTAGATGCTGGTGATCTGCGGAAGGTCGAGCGTCAGGTGGCCGCCGCGCGTGTAGGTGAGCAGGCTCATCTTGAAGACATGCCCGCCGCGGCGAAAGATCCCTTTGCAGCCGCAGGCGAAGTAGCGCGGATCGGTGCCTTCGGCGGCGGCAAAGCTCTCATGCATCGTGTTCTGGATCAGGTTGCCGCCGTAACTCGATCCCAGCCGGCGCGCATAGCCGCCCCAGTTCCTGTTCCATGCGGCAGGAACGTTAAAGGTTTGCAGGTAGGCGGCGGTGCCGATCGACTCGACATGCAGCGAGGCGGAGCCACCGTCTTCGCTGACCCAGCGCTTCCAGCGCTCTTGGCCGCTGAGCGGCGTATACCGGCCGGGTTCAAAGGGACCGTTGACGGTGAGCGACTTGGCCAGCGATTCCTTGAACGTCTGGGCGGAGCAGAGGCTGGAGGCGAAGAGGAGCGCGAGGAGCGCGAATCTGGTTTGGGCTATCACTCTTCCATTCTGCGGGATCATCGGCAGGATTGAATAGCGCAAAAGGCTCGCACGCATAAATATTTGCGAAGAGAGGCTGTCAGCGGGCCAGTGATCAGCGCCGGAGATGGAGGCGGAAGCCAAGGTCACAAGAGCGGGAAGATGGAGCGCCAGGCGCTGCCTCGGCAGGCAGGCCGTTGCGTCGAATATCTGCTATATTCTTGTGCGCGGCGAGCAGGGCGGGCAGAGTACCAGCTATGAGCTTGTCAAAGCCGACTGGAGATTCCCGCCCTCAAATTGCGATTCTGGTTTCGATGGCGTCGTAGTCGGCGCGGACGCCGCGGGCTGTGGCTTCAAGAAGACCCGCGCCTGCCAGGGCCTTCACATCCGCATGGACGTTGCTGTAATCGCGCTTCAGCTCTTTGGCCAGGGCGCGGACGCTGGTGACGTTGTGGCGGCGGACGTAGCGCAGCAACTCCATCCGCTTACCGGTGAGGACGCGGGCCAGCGCTTCCCAGCTTTCAAAGGCCAGATGGCGTTCGTGGAAGCTTTCGCCGCGCTCGGCGCGATGCCAGGCGTCGATGAATTTGCGCGAGGCTTCTTCCTCCATCGCGCCGCCGACCGTGAATTTCACATCGCTCATTGGACTCCTCGCAATCTATGCACA
>JBEKPI010000094.1:0-13812 GCA_049520855.1 Occallatibacter sp. | reverse complement strand
GTCTTCACGCGGCCGTCGAGCATCTCGGGAAAGCCTGTCAATTCACTGATATCCTTGACCGAAAGGCCTGCCGCACGCAGTGCCGCGGCCGTTCCGCCGGTCGAAACCAGCTCCACGCCAAAGCCCGCCAGCGCCTGGGCAAACTCCACCAGGCCGGTCTTGTCGGTGACACTGAGCAACGCCCGCCGAATCCGTTTTTCCGCACTCACAATTCCACTCCTTTTTTGTTCCATTCAGCTCAAGAATAAACGAAGGGCATGGCGGGTAGCGGAACGCATGATGGCGCGAGGTCCGCGGTGACCAAAGTGAGGAGCTTCAGTCAGCGAGGTTGCCGGGAATGCATTAAAGTTAAGAGATGGGAAGTTCTCCCTCGACCTCCGATCCTGAGTTTCTGTCTCCCGATGCCGGTTTCAATCCTCAGCCGCCTCCGGTTCGACGGCCGCGCCCCTCATGGGCCTATGCGCCGGCGACCTACGTGCTGGTGGGCATCAACTGCCTGGTATTTCTGGTGATGGTGGCGCGCGGGGTCAGCGTCTGGAGCCCCACCCCGGAGCAACTGCTGCACTTTGGAGCCGATCATGCCGGCGCTGTGCTGCAGAATGGCGAGTGGGTTCGCATCGTCACCGCCATGTTCGTGCATGTGGGCATTCTGCACCTGGCCACCAATATGTGGTGCCTGTGGAACCTGGGATTGCTGGCCGAGCCGCTGATGGGTTCGGTGGGTGTGCTAGCGGTGTACATCCTCACCGGCGCGGCGGGCAACCTGCTATCCACCCTTTACAACTGGCTGTGGCCGATCCATGAAGCCGGAGTGGTCTCGTTTCCCGTGGGCGCGGGAGCTTCGGGCGCGGTCTTCGGTATCGCCGGAGCGCTGATTATCCTGCTCAAATCGGAACGGCTGCCGGTGCCTCCGGTGGAGCTGCGGAGGCTGCGCAAGTCGGTGATCTACTTTGCCGCCATCAACCTGGTGCTCGGCCTCTCGATCAGCTTTGGCACGCATGTTATCGGCTCCGGCTTGCAGATCGACAATATGGCCCATCTGGGCGGATTCACTTGCGGCTTGATCTTCGCGGCCCCGATGGTGCCCAGGCTCGGCTCGCCCAAGGCGCTCTTCGTGCGGCGTCTGCGCATCGCGGCGGGGATGGTTGTGGGGATCCTGGTGCTTTTCGGGTTCTATATAGCTCATATTCCGCCGCAGGGCTGAATCGCGTTTCAGCTCCAATGAAACCTGTGCAACAATAACTAGGGTAGGCTGGCCGACTCAATCCGAATTCGGAGGCATACCATGGAACGCCGCGCATTTCTCAAGCAGACCGCCATCGCCGCGGCGGCCGTTGCATCCACCAGCCAACTCGGCGCATCGGCTGCAACGCCCACAAGCCCCATCGCCCGCCGCGCGCTGGGCAAGACCGGCGAGCAGCTTTCGATCATCGGCTTCGGCGGAATTGTTGTGATGAACGAGGAGACCGGAGCGGCCTCAAACATCGTGGCCGAGGCCGTTGACCGAGGAATCAACTACTTCGACGTTGCGCCCAGCTACGGCAACGCGCAGGAGCGGCTGGGGCCGGCGCTGGCGCCCTATCGCAACAAGAGCTTTTTGGCCTGCAAGACCGACGGCCTCACCAGGGATGCGGCGCGCGCCGACCTCGAAAACTCCCTCAAGATGCTCAAGACCGATCATTTCGACCTCTATCAATTTCATGCGCTCACCAAGATGGCCGACCTGGACAAGGCGCTCGGACCCGGCGGCGCTGTCGAGACGATGGAGGCGGCGAAGAAGGAAGGCAGGATTCGCTACATCGGCTTCTCCGTCCATTCGGCGGAGACCGCGCTGGCCGCGCTGGACCGTTACAACTTTGATACGATCCTCTTCCCCGTCAACTGGGTTCTCTTCACCCAGGCCGACTTTGGCCCGCAGATTCTCAAGCGCGCGCTGGAGAAGAAGATCGGCATCCTGGCCCTCAAGGCCATGGCCAAGAGCGTCTGGCCCGCCGAACACCGGCAGAATCATCCCGTGGCCAAGTGCTGGTACCAGCCGGCGGCTTTTCCCGACGAAGCCTCGCTCGGCCTGCGCTGGACCCTCGGCCACCCCGTCACCTCGGCCCTCCCGCCGGGAGACGAGCGCTACTTCCGTCTGGCCATGGATGTGGCGCAGAATTTCAAGCCGCTCGATGCGACCGAAGAGCAGGCTCTGCTCGCCGGCGGTCACGGCGCCGAACCGATCTTTCACCTGGGAAACGATGTCTAGTGCGGGGATTGGCCGACGGCTGGACGCTACCGCGTGGCCGTGGCGGCGAACTTCTTCACCATTGCCAGCAGCAGCTTGCGGTCGCTCTCGTTCAGGTTGGTGGAGTAGCGGCGGATCTGGGAGAGAAAGCGCATCTCCTCGTCGGAGAGCTTCTGCCCCTTGGACTGCCGGCCCACCGCGTCGTCGGTGAAGAACTGGGTGATGGGCAGATCGAGCGCGCGCGCAATCTTCGAGAGCGTGTCGAGCGATGGAATTGTGTGGCCATTCTCGACGCGCGAGAGATAGCAGCGCAGCAAGCCCGTCTTCTTTTCGATGTCGCCCTGGGAAAATCCCTTTTGCAGCCGGAAAGCGCGAATGGAGGTGCCGATCTTGATCACGGAGCGCGTCCTGTTCGATCGCAGCCGCGGATAACCTGCGCGGTAGCAATCAAAAGATTAATAGCATAAGAGTTAACACGGGGCGTATAGGAAGGCAAGATTTTTTCTTCGCGCCTCGCAAACCAAGGTAACCGAGGCGCGCGGGGCTGCTTGGTGCGGCCAGGTTACCGCACCACGATTCACAGCAGCCGAATGTCTATCGCCCGAGCTTCGCCAAAAAGAAGCGGTCGATGCGGGCCAGCGCGTCGGCTGCATCGCCGGCGCGATAGCCGGCTGTGTTGTTGGGGTTCTCGAAGGCGTGTCCGGCCTGGGTATAAATCCTGACGTCCACAAGCTTGCGCAGCGACACCATGGCGTCCTGAAACGCATTAACGGCTTCGGGCGGAATGCCCTGATCCTGGCCGCCAAAGTTGCCGAGAACGGCAGCGTGAATCTGGCTGAGCGCGGCCTTGTCAGTGGGCAGCGCGCCGTAATTCACCGCAACGGCCTTGAGCGCGGGCGCGGCAATCGCCAATTGAAGCGCGTAGCCGCCGCCCATGCACCAGCCCACCGCGCCAACTCGGTCGCCCGCCACGTCCTTGCGGCCTCGCAAATACGCAAGCGCCGCCACCAGATCGCGCACGCCCTGATCCTGCGGCAGGCCGCGGGAGAGTTCGTGGGCCATGTCGGGCGTAGTGGCGACCTTGCCGCGGTAGAGATCGACAGCAAGCGCCACATAGCCCTTGGCCGCGTAGCCCGCGGCCTCCTGCTTGATCCAGTCGTTCAGCCCCCACCACTCATGGACGAGAATGAGAGCCGGATGCGGCCCTGCTCCTGTAGGCAGGTAGAGCACGCCCTGGGCCATGCCATCGCCGCTGGGGAAGGTTACTGCCTGCTGGCCGCTGGCGCTCGCTGCGACCGCGGCAAGCAAGACGGGAACTGCGAAGAAGAGAATGCGAAGAGACTTCATGGGGGACCTCGGTTCTCAGACGATTATGCCAGCGGATGAGGGCGTCGCGCTACTGTCTTCTTGGATGCGCCCGCGGTTCCAGAGGATGAGGATTTTGGGAGGCGCGGTCTGCGGAAGCACAAAACCGTAAACCTTAGCGGCGCGCGGGGCGTCTGAATGAGTACGAGCGCGAATGAGCGGGGCGGGGCCATGCGGCGAGAAACCATGCGGGTGGCAGTGGTGGCGGGAGTCTTTGTGGCCGGCGGATTGACCGCCCTGGCCCAAACGCCAGTTGCGCCTCAATCTCAGCCGAGCGCCAGCGGGCAGGCCACACAGGCTTCTCCCGCCCCGGAGACGGTGCCCGGCGGAAAGCTTCACGGCGTAGTCAAGAGCGGCAACATCCCGCTGCCCGGCGTGACCGTGACCGCCCAGAACACGCTCACCGGCAAGCGCTTCCAAACCACCACCGGCATAACCGGCGCGTGGTCGCTGAGCCTTGCGCAGAATGGCCGCTTCGTGGTCCGCACCCAGTTCGCCGCCTTCGCGCCCGGCGTCGAAGAGGCGGTGCTCAACGCCAAGAGCCACGATCAGACGGTGAATTTCGATCTGCTGCTTGCCTCGAGGGCAGCCCAGCAAGCGCAGCGCGAAGAGCAGAACGCACAGGGCGCGCAAGCCTCTCCCGCGGCGCAGGCCATCCGGCAGCTTGCGGCGAATGGAGCGCAGAACCTGAGCCTGATCGGCGCTTTGGGGGCCGAGAGCGAGGGCCAGGCCGGCTCATCCGGCTTGCCCAATGCGCCCGGCGCGGAGTTGCCCTCGATCGCCGGCAACTCCGACTTTGGCGGCGATTCGGTGGCCATCAGCGGGCAGGCGGGGGCGGTGAGTCCGCTGGCCGGTCTGGACATGGACCGCATCCGCGATGCCGTCGAAACCTACCGCGCGCAAAATGGCGGGCAGGGCGGGAACTTCAGCGGCGGAGGAGGCTTTGGAGGCGAGGGCGGAGGCTTTGGCGGATTTGGCGGGGGTTTTGGCGGAGGCGGGCGCGGCAACTTCCGCGGATTCAATCCCGGCCAGCCGCACGGCGCGATCTTCTGGATCGGCAGCAACGCGGCGCTCAATGCCGAGCCGTTCTCGCTTCGCGGGCAGCCGCAGGAGCAGCCGGCATCGGGGACGAATCGCTTCGGCCTCACCTTCATGAGCGCGCCTTACCTGCCGGGACTTACCAAGCCCAGCGGCAAAGATACGATGTTTCTGACGCTGTCAGGCACACGCAGTTCTTCGCCGCTGGACGAGTACGCAACGGTGCCGACGGATGGCAATCCCATTTTCGGAACGGTCAACGAGCGGGCGGGCGACATTCCCGGCCTTGCTGCTCCAATAGCTCCTGTTACGGCCGCCACCAATTTGCTCCAATTCTTTCCCCTGCCCAATTTGCCCGGTTACGCGCAGAACTATCACTTACTTACCACCGCGCAGTCCAATACCACGCAAGCCGGCGTGCGCTATATGCGCAGCCTGGGAGCGAACGCCACACAGCCCGGGGGCAGCCGCGGAGGCTTCGGCGGCGGTGGCGGGGGTGGAGGCGGCCGGCGCTCACAGCAGAACCAGGGCCTGCGCCAGAGCATCAACTTCAACTACAACTGGGCCAACTCGGCCTCGGACAATGTCAACATCTTCCCGCAATTGGGCGGAAAGAGCGCCTCACACTCGAATTCGTTGCAAGCCGGTTACACGGTCGGCTACCACAAGATCACCAACATCTTCAACGCCAACTGGAACCGCAGCGCAAGCCAGACGACGAATTTCTTTACCAATAAGACCGATGTAGCAGACGGGGTCAATGGAGCCGGAATTGCGGGCACGGACAGTGCGCCCATCGATTTTGGCCTGCCCAATGTGGTTCTCGGCGACATTCAGGGGCTCAATGAGCAGCAGCCCAGCTTCTCGCTCTCGCAGACTATCTCTTTCTCGGAGACCTTGAGTTGGATTCATGGCAAACACAATCTGCGCTTCGGCGGCGATTATCGGCGCGTGCATCGCGACTTTCTGGGCGGCTCGAACTCGACAGGAACCTTCACCTTCAGCGGCGTATTTACCGGATCGCCCCTGGCGGACTTTCTGCTTGGGCTGCCGCAGGAGACCACCATCGACGCGACCGCGGGCAAGAGCTACCTGCGCGACAACGTGATGGATCTGTATGCGCAGGACGATTGGCGCGTCCGCCCCAATCTCACGCTGAACTACGGCCTGCGCTACGAGTTCTACGCGCCGTATACCGAGAAGTACGGCCGCCTCGGCATGGTGGACACCGATCCGGGCGCGGGCTTCACCGGCAGCCCCGTCGAGATTGCGCCGGGAGGCGTTTCGACGAGCGGAAGTCTGCCGGATTCGCTGGTCTTTCCTTTCCGCACAGCCTTTGCGCCGCGCTTCGGCTTTGCCTTGCGGCTGCCTAAACAAACCGTGCTCCGGGGCGGCTACGGCATCAACTATACTGTCGGCCAATACGCGACCTTTGCCACGACGATGGCGCGCCAGCCGATCGCAAATCAGCCGGGGTTTGTGAACGAACAGACCAACGAGGCCGGCTCGGCCTGCATCGCGCTGACTCTGGCGGATGGATTTTGCCCGGCGGCGACCACGGCGGTGCCGGGCAACTACGAACTTGATCCCCACTACCAACTTCCCTATGTGCAAGCCTGGAATCTCGACGTGCAGAAGACGCTGCCATGGGGTGTCGTGTTGAACCTCGGCTACAACGGATCGAAGGGCAGCAACCTCGACATCACCAGCGCCCCGCGTCCCACCTCAACCAGCCACATATTCAACTACGAGCAGTCGGGGGCGTTCTCCCGCTTCAATGCTGGAACGCTGCGCGTGAACAAGCGGCTCAGCAACGGGATTGCGCTGGGCGCGAACTACCAGTATTCGCACTCGATCGACGACGCCGGCTCGGTAGGCGGGACATCCACAGTCGTCGCGCAGAACTGGCAGGATCTGGCCGCCGAGGAAGGCAACTCAAGCTTCGACGTGCGCCACAAGGTGACCGGAACCTATCTTTATGAGCTTCCGTTTGGAAAGGATAAGTTCTGGGTTACCAGCGGCGTCGGCTCTCATATTCTGGAGGGATTCTCCATCTCCGGCAGCTTTACCTTCGCCACCGGAACGCCGCTGACTCCGAGTTATCAGGCCGCCACTGCCGACGTGGCGCGCGGCACGGCCGGAACGCTCAGGCCGGATCGCGTGCCGGGGGTTTCGCTCACAGCCGGAGCCGGCTCACAGAAGGAATGGTTCAATACCGCGGCTTTCGTTAAGCCTGCCGGCGCATTTGGTACAGCCTCGCGCAACTCGATTGCAGGGCCGGGGACGATCCAGAACAACATGTCGCTCTCGAAGACCATGCAACTGGGCGATGCGCGCAGCCTGGAGTTTCGCGCCACCGCCAACAATGTCTTCAACACCGTGCAGTATTCGGGCGTGGATACCAACGTGGCCTCGCCAACATTCGGGCAGGTGATCTCCGCTGGTTCCATGCGGGCGTTCCAGTTTACGTCGAGGTTCAGATTCTAGGTTTCGCAGGGTCTCGCAATCGAGATCGCGGTGGCTTGAAATGGTAAGTAGTGTAAGCACTGTAAGTGCGATTACGGAGATTGCGAAGTTGGCGGAGACACGCGTGAACTCGGTAAGGCGCATGACCGCGGTTCTGGCCGCGCTGGCGCTGCTGTTGGCGGGCGCGCCGCCGGGGCTGAGTTTTGCTCAGGAATCCGCGCCAGCCGCGCCGGCCGCGCAGGTACAGACCTCCAACACGCAGCAGGGCGGATTCGTGCTCAAGATGAACGGCGAACTGGTGCTGACCAACGTGGTGGCGCGCGATGCAAAGACCGGCGAATTTGTGCATGGGCTCAAGCAAAGCGACTTCACGATCTACGAGGACGGCAAGCGGCAGCAAATCTCGACATTTGACTTTGAGAGCGTGGAGATGGCTACGCCGCTCAACGAGGCCACCATCAGCGGACTAGCGGCGGGCGGCAGCGGGAACAAGGCCGCCGTCGTCGCCCGCCCGGAGGAATTGCGCAACCATCGCCTCATTGTCATGTTCTTCGATCTGACCTCGATGCAGCCTGAGGATCTTGATCGCAGCGTCGCGGCGGCGCAGGATTTTCTGCGCACAAAGTTGCAGCCCGCTGATCTGGTGGCGCTGGTCTCGCTGGGCGACACGCTCAAGGTGGACCAGGACTTCACCGCCGACAAGAATGTGCTCATCAACGAAGTTGGCATCTACAACGGGACCGAGGGGCAGGGCTTTGCGCAGGGCGCGACTGCAAATTCAAACCAGGTGGAAGACACGACCGGCTACACGCCCGACGAGAGCGAATACAACGACCTCAATACCGACCGCGAGTTGTTCGCGCTGAGAGCTGTTTCGAAGTCGCTCGAAAAGATTACGGAGAAGAAATCTCTGCTCTACTTTTCCGGCGGCATCTCGCGCGACGGCATTGAGAACCAGGCATCCTTGCGCGCGGCCATCAATGCCGCGGTGCGCGCCAACCTGGCCATTTACAGCGTGGACACGCGGGGGTTGCAGGCCATTTCGCCGCTGGGCGACGCCTCCACCGGCAGCCTGCGCGGCGCCGGCGCCTACAACGGCGGCGCAATCGCCAACAACGTGAACGCCAACTTCGCCTCGCAGGAGGTGATGGCCACGCTCAGCTCCGACACCGGCGGCAAGGCCTTCTTCGACTCGAACGATTTTGCTCCGGCCTTTGCGCAGGTGCAGCGCGACACTTCGGCCTATTACGCCATCGGATTCCATAGCGCCAACCCCTTGCGCGATGGACGCTATCGCAAGCTGACGATCAAAATCGACCGGCCCGGCGTCAAGCTCGAATACCGGCCCGGTTACTATGCGCCGGCCGACTTTCAGCACTCAGGCCGCGAAGACCGCGAGCAGGAGTTGGAAGAGCAGTTGGCCAGCGATCTTCCGGCAACCGACATGGCAGTCTATCTCGACGCGTTCTACTTCCGCATGGACGAGGACCGCTTCTTTATGCCGGTCTCGCTGATTGTGCCCGGCTCGCAGATTCCCTTCGTCAAAGGAGGCGACAAGGACAAGGCCACGCTCGACATTATCGGCACCGTGATCGACGAGGCCAAGCGGCCCATCGGCCACGCGCGCGAAACGGTCAAGCTCAATCTCGATCCGGCGCTGCAAGCGCGGCAAAAGAATATCCAGTACACAACCAGCTTCAATCTGCCTCCGGGCAAGTACCATTTGAAATTTGTAGTCCGCGAAAACCAGACCGGGCGCATGGGCTCGTTCGAGGCGGATTTCACGCTGCCGGAGATGAAGAAGGCACCGCTCAAAATGAGCTCAATCGTTCTCGCGTCGATGCGCCAGCCGAGCAAGAAGACGAGTCCGCTCATCCGCGACGGCGAAGAGTACGTGCCCAACATCAGCCATGTCTTCCGGCAGGATCAGCACTTGTATCTGCTCTACGAAATCTACGCCCCGGCGCGCGAGAAACCTGCCGAGAACCAGCCCAAAGGGACCAAGCCGGGCATCAATCTGCTCAGCAGCCTTGAATTGATTCAAGGCTCGACAAAGGTCTATGAAACGCCGCTGGTGCAGGCCCGCGCCGTAAATGTGGAGGGCCGCGACGCGGTGGCTATCGAACTGGATGTGCCGCTTACCGGCCTCAAGCCGGGGCCGTACCTCTGCCAGTTGAACGTAATCGACGACGCTCAGGGCAGCTTTGCATTTCCGCGCTTTGCGGTGCTGGTGCGGGAGGCGCTTGCCGCGCCTCCGTTGCCGGGGGCTCAATCTTCAGCAGGAGCGGCTTTGGTTGCGCCGTAGGGGCAGTGGCGGCAGCCGGAGTTGCAGCACGAGCCGCGCTTCAGGTGATAGGCCGCGGTGAAGACCAGAGTCGGCCCCTCGAAGTAATAGTCCTCGGCTTCGAGTGCGGGCAACGGCTGCGGCGCGGCGGCGGGGGAATCCCTATCCATTCGTCTATTTTCTCGCGAACCGCCAGGCTGTGCGGAGGAACCCCGCAAGCAGTAGGTAGAATCGAAGCATGACACTCTCCGCCCAGGATCGCGCGCGGCGCATCAAAATCATTCTCTTCGACGTGGATGGCGTTCTTACAGACGGCAGCATCTGGATCATTCCGGTCCCGGTCGCCTCGCCCGATGGGTCCATCACGAGCAAGATGGTCGAGGCCAAGGGGTACAGCGCCCACGACGGCGCGGGCGTTACGCTGGCGCGGCTGGGCGGCTTGAAGCTGGGGATTATTACCAAGCGCATCTCGGAGACGGTTGCGATGCGCGCCCGCGACCTGAAGCTGGAGTTCGTCTATCAGGGCGAGGCCTTCAAGATGCGCCCGGTGCGCGAGATCGTCGAGAAGGAAGGCGTGACGCTGGACGAGATCGCCTTTGTCGGCGACGACGTGATCGATCTGGCGGTGATGCGCCAGTGCGGATTTGCCGTGGCCGTGGCCAATGCGCGCGCCCAGGTCAAGGCCGAGGCGCATTACGTGACCGAGCACTCCGGCGGCCAGGGCGCGGCGCGCGATGCGATCGAGTTTATCCTGGCGGCCAAGGGCGTGCTGGAGCAGTGTATCGCGGCTTCGATTGACGAGAGCAATCCCCTGCCGCCTGCGATCGACATCGGCAAGGGCGGGCATTTGAAGTAAGGCCAAACTATGGAGACGCAACCAAAACGCGCGGTTGTGCTGTTGAGCGGGGGGCTGGACTCGGCCACGGTGCTGGCCATCGCCCGGAGCCAGGGCTACGAGCTGTACGCGCTCTCGTTCTCCTACGGCCAACGGCACGTTGTCGAGCTCGATGCGGCGCGCCGCGTTGCCGCCTCGATTGGCGTGGCTGACCATCGCATCGCGGCCATCGATCTGCGTGTCTTCGGCGGCTCCGCGCTGACCGCCGACATCGACGTTCCCAAGGGTCGCGGCACAGACGAGATGAGCCACGGAATTCCTATCACCTACGTTCCGGCGCGCAATACCATCTTTCTGGCGTTTGCGCTGGCCTGGGCCGAGGTGCTCGGTTCGAGCGACATCTTCATCGGGGTCAATGCTTTGGATTATTCTGGCTATCCCGATTGCCGCCCCGAGTTTATCCAGGCCTTTGAGAAGATGTCCAATCTGGCCACCAAAGCCGGGGTCGAGGGCCGTCAGGCGCTCCGGGTGCATACGCCGCTGATTGCGCTGACCAAGTCGGAAATTATTCGCAAGGGCATGGAGATGGGCGTGGATTATGGGCTGACCAGCAGTTGCTACGACCCTTCGCCCACGGGCGAGCCGTGCGGAGAATGTGACTCGTGCCTGTTGCGGCGCAAGGGGTTTCGCGAGAACGGGATTGAGGATCCTCTGCGATACGAAAAGCCTTGCTCTTAGCTGCCAGCTATAGCTCTCAGCTTTCAGCTTGTTCGCGCCAGGCAGACAGCCTCAACCCTTGTACGGCGAGCTAGAAGCTGATAGCTAATAGCTGAAAGCTGGTTTTTATGAGCTACGCGGTAAAGGAAATCTTTTACACGCTCCAGGGCGAGGGGGCGAACGCGGGGCGCGCGGCGGTCTTCTGCCGCTTTGCGGGCTGCAACCTCTGGTCGGGCCGCGAAGCCGATCGGCCTGCGGCGATCTGCCGGTTTTGCGACACTGAGTTTGTGGGCGTGGATGGGGCGGGCGGCGGGAAGTTCGATTCGGCGGAGGATTTGGCCGTCGCTATTGAGCAGAAATGGCCCGCCGACTCCGAACACGGTCAGCGCTTCGTCGTCTGCACCGGCGGCGAGCCGTTGCTGCAACTGGACGCAAACCTGCTTTCCGCGCTGCGCAAGCGCGAGTTTGAAATCGCCGTCGAAACCAACGGAACGATTGCGGCTCCAGAGGGCGTGGACTGGCTCTGCGTCAGCCCCAAAGCCGGAGCGGAGCTTGCGCAGCGGAGCGGGGACGAACTGAAGCTGGTCTATCCTCAGGCGGGAGCCGATCCGGCGGAGTTCGAGCTGCTCTCCTTCCGGCATTTCTTCCTGCAGCCGATGGACGGACCGGACCGCGCCGCCAACACCGAGCTTGCGCTGCGCTACTGCCTCGATCACCCGCAGTGGCGATTGAGCCTGCAAACTCACAAGTTTCTGGGGATTCCATAGAGTCATCCCGCCTCACGGGGAGCGGCGATTTGGGCAGCCGGCGGCAAATTGCTCCAATCTGCCGCGCCGGGCAAGCCCAATGGCGGTTAGAATCGTCTGTATAGTAGGCAGAGTTGCCCCTACCGGCTGCCTGCGCTGCCTTTCGGTCTTCCAAATATGGTGTTTTTCACCGGCCAGGGAGGCTGCAAGTGCATGGATTCCCCAGGATGATGAAGACAAAAACTCGATTGCTGCCCATTTGGCTCCTCTCGGCCGTCGCAATTGCTGCTCTGCTGCCGGCCAGGCCAACCCGCGCCCAGGCCACCGCCCAGAAAGCTCCGGAAAGCACCGCTCCGGCCATGCCGGAAACGGCCGCCCCCGCGCAGGCCAGCCCGGCCCAGGCGCCCATTGCCAGCCCGATCAAGATTGCCGTGGCGAAGGCGGCTGAGCCGGCCAAAGAGGCCGATTCCGCTGCGGCGGCTCCAGATCGCGCCCAGGCGTACTACCACCTGGCTCTGGCCAGCCTCAACGAAGAGGAGGCCGTCACCGAAGGCCGCCCCGAGTTCGCGACGCGCGCCATCGAGGAGTACAAGCTGGCGCTGAACGCCGATCCCGCTTCGCCAGAGTTGAACAATGCGCTGGCCGATCTGTATTTCCGCACCGGCCACTCGCGCGAAGCCGAGAGCACGGCGCGCGAGCTGCTCAAGAGCGCGCCCGACGACATTGACGCGCACAAGCTGCTGGGGCACATCTACCTGCGCGAGCTGAGCGAAGGGCAAGACGCAGCCGCCACCACCTCACCGGTTACCGGCGACGTGCTGGACAAGGCGATCTCGGAGTTTGAAAAGATCGTCGCCTTGCAGCCGCAGAGCGTAGAGGAGCGCATGGTCCTGGGCCAGCTCTATACCGTAAAGCACGACCAGAAGAAGGCCGAAGAGCAGTTCAAGACCGCCCAGGCCATCGAGCCCGAGTCGGAAGATGTGGTGCTGAACCTGGCCCGCCTGTATGCCGAGAGCGGCGACGTCGTGCATGAGATCAAAGTACTCGAAGGGGTTGCGGCGGGCACCCGGACAGCCAAGATGGAGGATGCGCTGGGCGGGGCCTACGAGCAGTTGAAAGAGCCCAAGGAGGCCATCGCCGCCTATCGGCGCGCCGCCGCCCTGGAGCCGGATGACCTGCACACGCTGGATGCGCTGGCCGAGGCATTGCTCAACGACAATCAGCTCGACGAGGCGCTCATGCAGTACCGGCAGTTGACCGAAGCCGACCCGGAGAACGCCGGCGCGCTGGTTCACATTGGCGAGATTCAGCGCCGCCAGGGAAAGTACGATGACGCGCTGGCAACCATCCTTGAGGCGCTCAAGAAGGATCCCGGCAATCTGGAAGCCGGCTACAACCAGGGGCTGCTGCTGGACGTGCTGGGCCGCTACGACGAGGCCGCGCAAACCTACGAAAAGCTGGTGGACCTGACTTCGCACGCCAATGGCGCCTACAGAGACGATGAAAAGGCCAATCGCGCCATCTTCCTGGAGCGGCTGGGCGCGGTGTACGCGGAACAGAACAAGATCGATCAGGCGGTCGCCGCCTTTCAGAAGATGATCGATATGGGCGGCGAATCGGCGGTCGATGGCTATCGTGGCCAGGCTGGCACGTATAGCGACGCGAAATTCTTCGATAAGGCGGTCGAGGTTGCGCGCAAGGCCGCCGAGGCCAACCCCAAGAATCCCGAAATGAAGCTGATGCTGGCGGAGAGGCTGGGCGATGTGGACAAGACCGACGAAGGTCTGGCGCTGGCCAAAGGGCTGCTGAACAAATCCGCTGAAGATCGCACGGTCTGGCTGACGCTGGGCCAGATGTGCGTCCGCGCGCGCCGCTGGAAGGATGCCGAAGATGCCTTCAACGAGGCCGACGGGCTGACGACCAATCAGGACGACCGCGCCTATCTTTTGTATCTTCGGGGCGAACTGGCCGACCGGCAGAAACATTACGATCAGGCCGAGCAGTTCTTCCGCCAGGCGCTGGCGCTGGAACCGGAAAGCTCCGGAGTCCTCAACTACCTGGGCTACATGCTGGCCGACAGGGGCGCGAAGCTGCCCGAGGCGCTCAAGCTGATTCGCAAGGCCGTCGACCTGGA
>JBEKPI010000093.1:0-13818 GCA_049520855.1 Occallatibacter sp. | reverse complement strand
CCGCCAGGCCGGACTTTCCCAGTCCGACGACGAGAACTTTTTTGCTTTTGAGTTCCAGCATACAAACGATCCTCAAATCGATTTGAAAGGGTACCGCAGGGGCTAAAGCCCATCCTTTATTTTGTTCCATTTGCGGCCCGACTGAAGTCGTGCCCTTTTACAAAGCGGGTCCAATTTCGAGTTTTTTGCAGCCTGTGAAGTCGTGCCCTTTCAATGCAACAGCTCACGCAAAAGTTCCTAATCTCATTGTGCGCCGGAAGCAGCCGGTTTCAACGAAGTTTCAGCGTCGTGAGAGCAAACAATGCAAACACCAGCGCGCCGATCCAGAAACGGGCGATGACCTTGGACTCCTGCCATCCCAACTGCTCGAAATGATGATGCAGCGGGGCCATCTTGAAGATGCGCTTGCCGCCGCGCAGCTTGTAGCTGCCCACCTGAAGGATGACCGAGCCCGCCTCGAGGATGAAGATGCCGCCGATGAAGGGCAGCAGCAGTTCCTGGCGGATGACGATGGCGACCGTGCCGATGGCCCCGCCCAGCGCCAGCGAGCCCACGTCGCCCATGAAGATCTCCGCCGGATGAGCGTTATACCAGAGGAAGCCGATGGAAGCGCCCACCATGGAGCCGCAGAAGACGGTCAGCTCGCCGACCATGGGCATGCGCTGGAGTTCGAGGTAGTCGGCAAAGACCACGTGGCCGCTGACGTAGGTGAGCACGGCCAGCGCGCCGGCGGCGATGATGGTGCAGCCGATGGCCAGCCCATCCAGCCCGTCAGTCAGGTTGACCGCGTTCGACGAACCCATCAACACGAAGATGACAAAAACGACAAACGGAAGAAAAGACAGCAGCCCCAGGTGGGGGATGGAGCCAAGCCAGTGCCATTGCAGGTCGGGCCGCCAGCTCTTGAGAAATGGCACGGTCAACTGCGTGGAGAAGAGCTTGAATTGCTGAAGAACCACAAGGGCGACTGCGACGGCTGCGCCAGCCAACCCTTGGTAGAGCAGCTTGGCGCGCGCCGTGAGGCCCAGCGAGCGCTTCTGGACCACTTTAATATAGTCGTCGGCGAAGCCGATCGCTCCAAAGGCAAGGGTGGCGAAGACGGCGATCCAGACAAAGGGATTGGCGGGGTCGGACCAGAGCACGGTGGGCAGCAGAATCGCAATGCCGATGAGCACGCCGCCCATGGTGGGCGTGCCGGACTTCTTCAGGTGCGACTGCGGGCCGTCTTCGCGGATGTATTGGCCGATCTGAAACTCGCGCAGCTTCTGAATCACCCACGGTCCGATGAAGAGCGCGATCAGCAGCGCCGTACCCGAGGCAAAGGCGGTGCGGAACGTCAGGTAGCGGAAGATGCGGAACGGGTGAAAGAACGGAAACAGCTTTTCGTAGAGCAGCCAATAAAGCAAGTAGCCTCCAGCGCCGGAATGAGGCAGGTTTCAAGTTGATTTTACTAGGTCCGGAGGGCCAACGGCTGCGGAAGCAGACGTACTCAGTTGGGTTCGGACAGCCTTATCAGCGACGCAATTGCCCGCTCCAGATGCACGCCGCGCGAGCCTTTCACCAGCACCACGTCGCCGGATTGCAGATTTTGCAGGAGCCAGCGGCCGGCGGCTTCGGCATTGGGCAGAAACAGCGCAGCGACCCCGCCGGTGCAGGCTGCTGCGGCCAGATGTTCGGCGTTGCCTTGCACGCCGGCGACCAGATCGAGCCCGGCCTCGGCGGCGGCGCGTCCGCATGCGGTGTGCAGCGCGGGGCCGTGTTCGCCCATCTCCAGCATTTCGCCGGCCACCAGAATCCGCCGGCGGGCGGGTCGCGCCGCCAACGTGCGAATCATCGAGCGCAGCGCCTCGGGGTTGGAGTTGTAGCAGTCATTGAGAATAGTCGCGCCCGCAACCTCAATCACCTCGCCGCGCTTGTCGCCGGCGGTGAGCGATTGCAGCGCGGCGATCGCGGCATCCAGATCGACTCCGGCTTCGAGCGCAACGGCCAGTCCGGCCAGCACGTTCGATGCGTTGTGCGCGCCCAGAAGATTGAGCGTGAGCTGGCCTTCGCGCTCTCCGGCGCGGTAGCGCACATGCAGCCCGGCAAGGTCTTCGGTGGCCTCGAGAATCTGCGGATCGGCGCAGGGGCCGGCGCCAAAGTAAACGACGCGGCCGGGAAAATCGCGGCCAAACTGCGAGACGTAGGGGTCGTCGCAGTTGAGGAAAGCAACGCCGGTCAAGGGCAGCGCGTCCACCAGTTCGAGCTTGGCGCGGGCGATGCCGGCCTGGCCGTCGGCGAAGTTCTCAATGTGCGCGGTTCCCACGTTGGTGACCACGCCCCAGTCGGGCGAGGCAATGCGGGCGAGAGAGGCGATCTCGCCGGTATGGTTCATGCCCATTTCGATCACCGCGACCTCGTGTTCCGGCTCAATGCGCAGCAATTGCAGCGGCAGGCCGAAGCCGTTGTTGAGGTTGCCCTGGGACTTGTGTACGTTGAACTTTGCGCCGAGGGCCGCGGCAATCGCTTCCTTGGTCGTGGTTTTTCCGGCCGAGCCGGTGACGGCCACCAAGCGGCGGCCCCACTGGCGGCGAACATGCGCGGCCAGGGCCTGCAACGCGATAAGCGGGTCTTCGGCGATCAGCAGTGGGATGGCCAGCGCGGCGTCGGGAAGCGTGGCGACGCGCGCGCGCGAAACGACCGCAGCCACTGCTCCGCGATGGATGGCGGCCGCGACAAAGTCGTGGCCGTCGAGCCGCTCGCCGCGCACGGCGAAGAATAGCTCGCCCGCCTTTACGGTGCGCGAGTCGATCGAGTAGCCGCACGCCACCAGCGCGCCGGCGTTGGCCACGCTGGCCGGCGCTTCCAGCACCGCTCCCGCGCCAATGGCCGCCTCTGCAAGCGAAAGATTCATTGTTTTCCACCATAGCCCATTTCGCCGAGCGCTGAAAGAGCAATCTCGACATCGTCGAAGGGAATCGCGGTGAAGCCGACGATCTGCTCCTTCTCGTGGCCTTTGCCGGCGAGTAGAACCACGTCGCCAGGATGGGCCTCCTTGAGCGCAAGATGAATCGCGGCGGCGCGGTCGGGCTCAACAATGTACTGAACGCCGCTTGCCTTCAGCCCCGGCTCGATCTCGGCCAGAATGGCGAGCGGCTCCTCGGAGCGCGGATTGTCACTGGTAGCTACAATGTAATCGCTGCCCGCGCCGGCGGCCTGGCCCATCTTGGGCCGCTTGGTGCGGTCGCGGTCGCCGCCGCAACCGAAGAGCGTTATGACACGCCCTTTGGACGCAGCCGTGATCTGGCGGGCAAGGGCGGTGAGGTTGCGCAGCGCGTCGTCGGTGTGCGCGTAGTCCACAATCACCGTGAAGGGCTGGCCCGCATCGACGGATTGAAAGCGGCCAGGAACGGGCTGGAGGCGGGGAACGAATTCGACCAGATCGGCAAACGGAACGCCGCGCGCATAGGCCGAGGCGAGGGCAGCCAGCAGGTTGAGGATGTTCACCTCGCCGGCCAGGCGCGAGTTGACTTTGGCCGCGCCCGCCGGGGTTTCGAGTTCGATCAGAGCGCCCGAGGGCGTGAGCGTGTAGCCGGCGGCGCGCCAGTCGCCCTGGGAGATTCCGTAGGTGCTAACCTCTGCGCCAGCCCGCCGCGCTGCCGCAGCCAACTGCTTCGAGTGCGCATCGTCCGCGTTGATCACGGCGACCCGCGGAGCCGGATAGACCGTGCCGTCGAAGAGCAGGCGCTTGGCGGCATAATACTTCTCCATCGTCTCGTGATAGTCGAGGTGGTCGCGGGTGAGGTTGGTGAAGACTGCCACGTCGAAATTCAAGCCCGCCGCGCGGCCCTGGTCAAGGCCGTGGCTGGAGACCTCCGTGACCAGCTCAGTTGCTCCGCGAGCAACGCCCTCGGCCATCAGTTCAAAAAGATCGCGCGACTCGGGGGTAGTGTGCAGCGAGGGGCGCACTTCGCCGGCGACATGGTACTCGATCGTGCCGACCAGCACCGTAGTGCGCGCCGCGGCGTTGAGCAGCGCCTCAACGAGGAAGGCTGTTGTTGTCTTGCCATTCGTCCCGGTAATTCCCGTAGCGGCGAGCCGCCGTTCGGGATGGCCGAAGAAGACCGCCGAAGCCTGGGCCAGCGCGCGGCGTCCGTGCTCGACCTCAAGCACTGGCAGGCCCGCCTCGAAGACCAGCAGGTGGTCGAACTTCGGCGCGGAGTCGGTGATGATGCCCAAAGCGCCCGCGTCGATGGCTTTTTCGACGTAACGGTTGCCGTCGGTCGAGCCGCCTTTCATGGCGACAAAGACCGCGCCGGGCTTTATTTTGCGCGAGTCGTATTCGACGCCGGTGACCGGCAGCTCAGAGCCGCCGCCCGCGCCGACTGCCGTGATTTCATCGATCAGTTCTTTCCAGTTCATCACGGCTTCCATTGTAGATTGTTGGATCGCGACCTCACTTCCGCTGCCCGCTTTGGTTGCCTTTTCCTCAATCCGCGCAAGTTCGCCCAATGGCGCTCATTCGTAGATTTTCCCAAGATAGAGAAATTCAGCAAATTGGCGCCAGGGGTTATCTGCCAAATCCTTTCGCCGCTCTCCGAAATTTGTTGCTTCCGCCCACGACACTGCTGCGTCCAGGAATGCTTCGATCGATCCATTCTCCCACCCGTTAGCACCTGGGCCGTAAGGCGATGATGGGCAAATCTTCTCCTTCTGAATCTCATCCTCACGATCGGCGATTAGCGCACGGACGAATTCGAGGAAACTCTTTGAATCGACGACTGCCTTTAATGTGGATATCAAGAAATCGGTTTTACTCACGAGACTAGTTCCTCTCATTTCATAATCGCGCGCCTCGCAGGTATCTGTCTTCCCCCTGCTTGATGAAGCCAAGTGGGCTCTGCTCTTGACATGCAACTAAATAGTTGCCTATTATATTGGCAATGGACGGCGATCTCGACAAGGTCTTCAAGGCGCTCGCGGCCCCGGAACGCCGGTTGTTGCTTGACAGGCTGCGTGCGGAGAACGGGCAGACGCTGGGTGAGCTTTGCCAACACCTTGACATGAGCCGCCAGGCCGTGACGAAGCATCTCCTGCTGCTTGAAGAGGCAACATTGGTGGTCACGATCTGGCGGGGCCGGGAGAAATTGCACTATCTGAATCCCATGCCCATTCACGAGATCGCCGAGCGCTGGATCGGCAAGTATGAGCGGGGACGCCTGCGCGCCCTCGCCGAACTCAAAGCAAAACTGGAGGGAGAGACCAATGGCTGAATCTGAGTTTGTTTATGTGACCTACATCCGCACCACGCCGGAGAAACTCTGGCGGGCTCTGACCGAGCCGGAGTTCACGCGCAAGTTCTGGTGCGACACCGTCCAGGAATCGGAGTGGAAACCGGGCGCTTCGTGGCGGCTCGTCATCCCCGATGGGCGCGTGGCGGATACGGGCAAAGTTGTGGAAATCGAGCCGAACAGGAAACTCGTCTTGACTTGGCAAAACCATCTTTTTCCTGAAATGACCGCGGAGGGATACTCACGCCTGACCTACGAGCTCGAGCCGGCGGGCGGGACGGTGAAGCTGACCGTGACGCACACGATGGACAGGAGCGAGTCGAAGCTGGTCAAGGCCGTTTCGATTGGCTGGCCGCACATCCTGTCGAGTCTCAAGACTCTTCTGGAGACGGGCGAGTCTCTCGCGGGAACTGACCGCTGGCCAAAGGAGATATAGATATCGTGGCCCCTGTGGATTGCCTCACCGCCCGCAGCGAACCACAATTTTGGTTCCCGGCGCGACCATGGTTCCGGCGGCGGGGGCTTGTTCGCGCACCGTGCCGTTGCCGGTGATTTGGACTTCAAGGCCGGCGGCGGCGGCCTGCTCGATGACCTTGCGCACCGGCAGGCCGATCAGCGAGGGAACGCGCAGGGTCTTTCCGTCGGCGACGATGACGGTGGTGGATGCCTGAGGCCCAGCAGACGGAAGCCCGGCGGTGGATTGAGGCGCGGAGGCCGGACCGTTTGTGGTCACGCTTGCAGCTTGACCGTTGGCTTGCGATTGGGTTGCGGCGGCTTGCTGGTTTGCGGCCGCAGGCTGGCTTGCAGGCGCGCGCAGGGCATCTTGGCTGCCTCCGCGCAGGGGATCGTCGCTGGGCAGATCGTTGACCGCGGCGTAGAGTGCGTTGACGTCCCCGGTGTGTTCGGGGGCGTCGTCTTCGGCCAGCGGCAAATCGGACTTGAAAACCGCCCTTGGCCGCCGCAGATCGATGTCGTGGGGCACGGCGAGATACTCAAGCACCTGCTGCGCCACTTCGGCAAAGACCGGCGCGGAAACCTCCGCTCCGTAATACGACGCGCCCTTGGGGTCATCGATCACCACGGCGACGGCGATTACCGGGTTGTTGACCGGAGCGATGCCGGCAAATGAGGCGATGTGCATGGTCTTCGAGTAGAGGTGCGTGGCTGGGTCGATCTTTTGCGCCGTGCCTGTCTTTCCACCTGACGAGTAGCCGTTGAGCTGCGCCGCTTTTCCTGTGCCGTAGAGGACGACGCCCTCCATCATCTTGCGCATCTGCGCTGCCGTCATGGTGGAGAGGACTCGGTGCGCGCCGGCGGGCAGCGGATTGGGCAGTTCGCCGCCCGGCACGAACGCCCGTGGCACCTGCGGTGCGGCCAGCGCTGGGCCGTTGGCGCCCTGATCTAATTGCCCTGGCATCAGCACCCTTGGCGGCAGGTAGACGCCGCCATTGGCGATCGTCGAAACCATCGAGACCAGTTGCAGCGGCGTCACGCCAACCTCCTGGCCGATGGCGATCGAGCCGATCGACGATGCGCCCCACTTGTTGACCGGCCGCAGCAAGCCGCGCGTCTCGCCGGGCAGCTCCGCTCCCGAGCGCTGGCCGAAACCGAAGTCGCGGATGTATTGATAGAAGCGGTCCTGGCCCACTTTGAGCGCCAGCTTGACGGCGGCCACATCGCTCGAGTGTTCCAGCGCCTCATGCACCGTGATGACGCCGTAGTGTTCGCCCTTGTCGTCGTGGATGATGCGGCCCGCGAGATTGATCTGGCCGCCCTGGCAGTCGATCATGTCGTCGGGGTGGGCGACGCCCTGTTCGAGGGCCGCTGAATAGGTGACCAGCTTGAAGACCGAGCCCGGTTCGTAGACATCGCTGACGGCGTGGTTGCGCAGCAGTTCCGGCGTGGTGCGGCGAAAGAGATTGGGGTTGAAAGTGGGGCGAATGGCGAGTGCCAAAATCTGGCCGGTATGCGCGTCCTGCACCACCACGGTGCCGTTGTCCGCGTGGGTGCGGTCCATGGCGTGATCCAGCGCCCGCTCGGCCAGGAACTGGATGTTCTCGTCGATGGTGAGCACCAGATTCTGCCCCGGCTGCGGTTCGCTCTCGCTCGAGCCGAGCACATGGCGGCGCGCGTCCATGGCCGTGTACATGCGGCCCGAGAGGCCGTGCAGCCGCGGCTCGAACTTCTGTTCCAGGCCGCCCAGGCCGTTGTCGTCCAGGCCCACATAGCCCAGCACCTGCGCGGCGATTTCGTTGTCCGGATAGAAGCGCTGAAACTCCTTCTGGAAATAGATTCCCTTGAGGGGAAGCGCCTTTACGCGCGCCGCAGCCTCGGGCGTCACCCGCCGCGCCACCCAGGCAAAGCTGTGCCCGGCCTCAAGGCGGGCATCGATCTGCTGAGCGGTAGTCTGCGCATCGTCGGGGTCGGTATGCACGGCGGCGGCGAGGGCTTCAGCGGCCGCCTGCTTGTCGTCAATCTCGGTAGGCACGGCAAAGATCGAGTCAACCTGCACGGTCATGGCCAACTCGCGCAGGTTGCGGTCATAGAGCACGCCGCGTCGCGGAGCCACCTCGAAGGTGCGCTGCTGCTGCTTCTGCGCCCGCTCAACATAATCGTTGTGGCGCACCACCTGGAGCCAGAAGAGGCGGACAACAATCACGACGGCCCAGAAAAAAAAGAACAGGCAGATAAGCCAGAAACGCGCCAGCCTGAGAGGCGTGGCGCGCGGCGGGCTGTTGCGGTTCCGGCTGGGTCGAACAGGGGACGCCATGGACAATCGCTCCGATGTAGCCTCTAGCTTTCAGATAACAGCTAGAAGCTAGTAGCTGCTTCTCCCGGCGGGCGCTGGAGGAACGGCTTGCGCAAGAGCCGGAGCGGAGGCGTCGGGAGCGGCGGTGGAGTGAACCATCTGGCCCGGCTGCGGCTCGGCAAGGCCCATCTCGCGGGCCATCCGGTCGATGCGCTCCGGCTGGGTGAGCTGCGCTTCGGAGAGGCGCAACTGGCGATTCTCCTCGCGCAACTGCTCGCGCATCTGCTTCTCCGACTCGATCCGGTAGCCACTCTCGATGGCGCTGAAGTGCAGCAGGCCATAGCCCATGGTCATCGAGAAAAGAATGGTCGTGACCGTAGTGAAGAGGCGGATCTGGCGTGCCCGCGCCGGATCGGGCGCCTTGACCAGGCGGCTGTTATCGAAATGCTTGGGGAAGCAGAACTCCGGCGTGCGCATGCCCCGCCGGCGCAGGGCTTGCTGGGCCAGCAGTTCGGCGTTCCGCTCGGCGATCCGTGCGCTCAAGCTTCTGCCCGCTTCGAAATAGGTTGTTGTGCATGCCGCCATCTTTACCTCCCGAGCCGTTAGCTTTTAGCTCCTAGCTCCTAGCTTCTAGCTCTTAGCTCTGTTCCGTTGGCTTAAGAACTTCTTTGCCAATCAAACAACGTTCATAAAAGCTGCAAACGCCCGAGTCTCCGAAGACAAAGCCAAAAGCTAGAAGCTAAGAGCTAAAAGCTAGTAGCTGTTCTTTCCGCCGCTCTCAGCTTGGCGCTGCGCGAGCGCGGGTTGCGCTCTAACTCTTCCTCGCCGGCTGTTACCGGCTTCCTGGTGAGAATCTCCCAGATTCCCTGCCGCGCACCCTCGCGCAGGCTGTCCTTAACGATGCGATCTTCCAGCGAGTGAAAGCTGATGACGGCCAGTCTTGCGGAGGGCTTCAGCAGCCTGGGCGCGGCCTCCAGCAAGGCCCTGATCTCATCCAACTCGCGATTAACATAAATACGAAGAGCCTGAAAGGTCCGGGTCGCCGGATGAATGTGCGCCTGTTTCATTGACGGAGCGGCCGATGTTACTATACGGGCTAACTGCCCCGTGGTTGTTATCGGCCGCCCGCGTACAATGGCTCTGGCGATTCTCCGCGACCTCCTTTCCTCTCCGTATTCGTAAACGAGATCGGCAAGCTCGCGCTCACCAGCCTCATTTACCACTTGACTGGCGGTCGTCCCGGAACGCGTGTCCATCCGCATATCCAAAGGCCCGTCCGCCATAAAACTGAATCCTCTCGAAGCCTCATCCAGTTGCAGGCTGCTCACTCCGAAGTCGGCCAGTAAACCATCCACCGAGGCCGGCTGCAAATGCCGTTCGACCGAACTGAAGGCCTCGCGGATCAAAGTAACTCGCGGCGACTCATTGCCTAACTCGGCGCAAACTCCATCCAGCTTCTCCCGTGCCAACGCCTGCGCTTCCGCGTCCCGGTCAAAGCCGATCAAATGACCCTGCGGCCCCAGCAGCCTGGCAATTCCAGATGCGTGCCCAGCAAGCCCCACCGTGCAATCCACCACCGTGGCTCCAGGGCGCACCCGGAGAAAATCGAGCGATTGCTCTAAAAGAACTGGCGCATGTCGTTCCGGCGGCTTTGTCATGCGCGCCTCCTGAGAGGCCTTTGCGAATACAAGCTACACATCGTATTCCGTGAGTGAGTCGGTCTCCTGCGCGGTGAACGGATTGGTCTTCACGCTCTCGCGCAAATTGTTCAGGCTCTTCACTCGCAACAGCGTTCCCTCGCCCGAAACCTTTACTTCCACGTTCACCATGCCCGCGTTGCGCAACTCCTCGGGAAAGAGCAGCCGCCCTTGCGGGTCCATGTCAGCCCGGTCGCCAAAGAGCGTGTACCGCTCCAGCAGCTTCTGCCGCGCCGGACTGCTCTTGGGCATCTTGAAGACCTTCGCCATATGCTGCTGCCATTCCGGCATCGCATAAATCTCCGCGTCCTTGCCCTCCCGGCTGACGATGTAAAATGCATTGAAGTCCTTGCCGTACTTTTTTTCGATGAAACTCTTGAACTCGGCAGGCAATTTCAAACGTCCGCGGTCGTCCAGCTTGGCTTTCGGATTACCGATGAACCCAACTTGCAGATCGTCCCAGGCGCCCACAGCGCCGCCGGCAGCCTCCATGGAGGTCTCTGGTTCGCCGGCCGGGGTGGTTTCTGGACTATCTGCCATTTGCTTCTCAAACCGGGCCGAGCGCTCTGAGACGGCCCAACGAATCGATGATCGTTGGCCCGTTTGCTCCCGCTTTGGCCCTAATAGACCCAAGCATTACACAAAAGACTGCGGCGCGATAGATGCAAAACTCATGTTTTTTGGGCCGGATTTTTAGGGGACAGGGGCGGGTGGAGACAGCATTTAACCAAAAGCACAAGTAATAGATAGTTTCTAATGTGAGACCACTACGAATAGTGCAAGTTTACTTTCATGGTTCGCGAAAAAATCTTTGCCCCGCAAGGGCGCTGCTTATGATATAAGCGAACAAAAAGCGAAGTCACTATTCGCCAACGGCCAGCGATTCCTTTTTGCTCCGTTGCCGCTCGGCTACCAGCTTCAATAGATAGATAAAAACCAGCGCGTTGACCAGCAGCAAGCTGGACCTGATCCAGGTCACTCTGCGCATTACCTCGAAGATCTCCCAGGGCAGGAAGGAAGCGGTAATTCCCAGCGTCAGGTACTCTCCCCAGGCCTTTTCCAGGTACAGACCGATACCCTCGGCAAGGCCGAGCGCGGCATAGCAGAAGACGGCCAGGCTGAATCTTCGCAGCAGCCGGTCATCGACGATCGACGCCCGGTCGAGCACAAAGTCGACGAAGCGCGACTCGGGGCTGAAGTGCAGATGGTGGGCCAGCCGGAGCAGCATGTCGCCCAGATCCTTGTGGAGCAGCCGCAGGGCGCCCACGCCGATAGCCACAAACAAGGCAGCCTGTGCCAGCTTGAAGGCGGCTATCAGAACGAGCCACGTATTATGGCGCTTCGGCTCGGAGAGCGGCTGCGATGGGGAATCGGTCATGGCTTGGGAAATCCGCTCAACACTGCTGTCTTTACGTTAACCGATGCGCGCGGGTTCTGCTTGCAGCCGGCCGGAATGCCGTGAATTCGAAGGGCGCGGCTTCAGCGCTTCAAATTCAACAATCTCTCGCGGTCGATCACATTGCCGTCCACGATGAGGGTGGAGATGCGGCGGACATTCCAGATGTTTTGGGTGGGGTCTCCGTCGATCACCAGAATATCCGCCCGCCGGCCGGGGGCGATCAGGCCCAGCTCGTTCCAACCGAACTGGAGACTATAGTTGTTGGTAGCGGCGGCCAGGGCCTCGCGAGGCGAAAGCCCCAGGCGGACCAGCAGTTCCAGTTCGGTGTGCATGGAGATGCCGGGCAAAGCGGCATGGACCGGCGCTCCCGAGGCGGCCAGGTAGTGCGGGTAAGCGGAAAACAGAGTTTCGTTGATGAGCCACAGCCGCAGGGCTGACTGGTCAGCCTTCTTGCGCAGGTTCTCTTCCATGTAGCGCTGGCTCACAGCGGGCAAGTGGCGGGTCCAGGCGGGAAGCGGATAGTCCAGTTCGCCGGTTGCGATGTTGGTGGGCTCGAAGACGCGCGCCGGGTCGAGCAGCGCGGCGGCCGGATCCTTCCACAGGTTGCGATGCCCCGGCAACTGCGCGTAGAAAATACTGAACGTGGGCATGAGCGCGGCATGCTGGGTGGCGAGAAAGCGGGCGTACCCGCTCAGTTGAGGATTGGTGGGAGGCAAGCGCTCAGCGTATTCGTAGGCGGTATTCGCGGCCGTACCTTCGGAGTCCTCCACCAGCGGCCGCTGCAGTTCGTCGGGAATGACGCCCAGTTCGTAGCGGCTCATGTGCAGCAGCGCATCGACGCCGGCCTCGACGCCGACATCGTAGGGGGTGGAAACGAACTCGCCATAGGTGACCAGGCCCAACTGGTGGGCGCGGGCAATGATCCACTGCGTATTGGCGGCGGTGAGGTTGTGGCCCAGCCACAGCGCGCGCGTCCCCAGCTTGGCCGTGTCGGTGAGCTGGCGAACCGTATCCTGCGGGCTCAGCTCGGCCGGACGAGTGCCCTCTCTGAGCTTGAGCGCCCATTCCGGGCGCTTGGCCAGCAGGCTCCAGTTGTCGGTCGAGCCGATCGAGTCGAGCGGATACAGGTGGGGGCTGGGCGAGGCCGCAAGATCGACGGCTCCGCGTCGGGCATCGCCGCTGGCCACCACCGTGGTCACGCCCATATAAAGATAAGCGTCGGCCTGGCCCTGCGAGTTCATGCCGGCAAAGCCATCCACCAGGCCGGGAATGAGAAACTTGCCGGTGCAGTCGATCACCCGCGCATCCTTGGGGATCGGAACCGCTATCCGCGAGCCGACGTCGGCGATGCGGCCCTCGCGCACAATGACAATGGCGTCTTCGAGGTCTTTGGCCGAGCGGCCCCAGTTGGTCACGTCCACCACCGTGCCGCCGGCCAGCACCAAGGGTGCCGAGGGCGGGGGCGATGGCGACGGCGATATCCGAGGGGCCAGCGGAAGCGGTGGTTGCCCCCAGGCCAGCACGGCAGCCAGAACCGATCCAACGGCGCTCAGCAAATAAGGACGAGAAGCTCGCATAAGAGAAAGCGGTCTTGTGTGGATTGTCGCACACGGGCTTGGGGGCGCGGCGGTCACTGCGTGCCGCTGGGCGTACTGGCTCTCTTGCGGCGGGTGAGCACGAAAGACTTGCGCCGATCTTTGCTGGCGTGGTCGATCTTCTTCCAGAAGCCCACAAAATAATCGATCGCCGAGATGGTGGAGACCAGCAGTGTGAAGTAGATCGCGGCTATGGCAATCCACTTGACTGGCACGATGAGCAAGCCGAACTGCCACTGGACCCAGCGATGCGCCAAAAAGGCGGAGACCACCGAGACAATCTGGATGACCGTCTTGAGCTTGCCCAGGTCGCTGGCCTCGATGGTGAACCCCTCTGTCGAAGCAATCGAGCGGAGGCCACTGATCAGAAACTCGCGACCAATGATGGCGACCACGATCCAGACTTTGACCACCGCGTTGTTATATGCCACCAGCGCCACAAAGGCGCTGGTGACCATGATCTTGTCGGCCAGCGGGTCGAGCAGCATGCCCATGGTGGTGATCTGCCCGCGTCTGCGGGCCAGGTAGCCGTCCAGGCCGTCGGTGATCGAGGCCAGCACAAAGAGCACCGACGCCGCAATCTCCTGCGCGCCGTTGCCCTGCCAGGGAAAGTGCGGCGTCAGAATCCAAAGCAGCAGCGGGATCATGACGATCCGGCTCATCGTGATGGAGTTGGGCAGGTTCATGCGGGTCGCGGCGCGCCATTGTGTCGCTTGAGGCCTGAAACCATTATTGCACCGCGCATCGAACCGGAGGCGCTCCGCGCCGTCTTGCGACGCGCGGGGCGCGGGAACAATGAAAGCCCTTAATAGACTGGAAAGACCGGCTGGGCGGGCAAGGCGGGCATCTGCAGCCTGTCCTTGTTGAATTCATGAACCATCACCAGCGGCACCACAACTCCCGTGGCTACCATCACCCCTGCGATAGCCCAGAACGCGGCGGGGGGCGTTCCCGTTTCCAGATAGACGACATCGCTGTAAGCCACCGGCGTCACGTTTGGATCGCCATATAGTTGCAGGCCGAAGGAGTTCTGATCAATGCTGACGATTCTTCCGGAAAATGCGACCCCATTCTCCAATTGCACGCCAACCCAATATCCCATGCCGCG
>JBEKPI010000092.1:0-13912 GCA_049520855.1 Occallatibacter sp. | reverse complement strand
CCTCAATGCCGGGATGGAAATTTTGCGAGCCACAGGCTGAAATTGTAAATATCGATTGTATTATCAATAAGTTATGCTGGTCGGGGCGGAGGGATTCGAACCCCCGACCCTCTGCTCCCAAAGCAGGTCACATAATTTATGGAAGCCTGTTGAAATTGAGTGACTTTAAGTGCTTATTATAGAATGACTTGCCGTGATCGTCCTGGACCTTGTTGATTCCTGTGGCTCTGGGGTGCTTTGACCGTTTCAAATTCGACTACACCCGTGTCTCAAGTGAGGGGTTCAGTCCATTCGCGATCCGAACCGGGTCTCCTCCCGGAAAGAACGAGGCCGCCTTTCTCCGCAGATGATATTTGGCGAGACACAGGTCAACCAACTCCCCGTTCCAAACCGAAAGTCAATGCCAAACGACCGCCGAGATCGCAATCCCGGTCCTCATTGTGCCCGGATATGTTTTGGCGAGGGACAAGGCATGTAGAGTATGACCCTGGTGCCCTGTCCCGGTTGGCTTGAAATCTCCACATTCCCACCGTGAAGCAGCGCAATGCTCTTCACGATTGCCAACCCCAAGCCAGTGCCCCCCGAAGCCTGAGAACGCGACGAGTCGACCCGGAAGAAGCGGTCAAATACCCGCGGCAGAGCTTCGGCTGGAATGCCGGCGCCTGTATCGGAGACCTCAATGCGAACAGAAGAAAGATTGGCGCTTGTCCCCAATACGACGACTCCGCCGGGTGGAGTATGAGCCAAGGCATTCGAAACCAGATTACCCACGGCCCTTTGCAGGAGCGTACGGTCCAGTTCTGCAAAAACCGGGCCGGCGGCGACCGTCGTGGTGAGCGAGACTCCGCCGTCCGCTGCTGGAGCCTCGTAATAATCCCGAACTCCGTCGAGCAGTAGGCCCACATCCAGCCGCTCGCGGCGCAAATGGGTCAAGGGGCTCTCGGCTCGCGCCAGAAAGAGGAGGTCGCCGATAAGATCCGACAGGCGCACGGCTTCTTCGAGGCAGGACTCGATCGCATCACGATATTCGCCTGTGCTTCGCGCACGGGCCAGGGCCACCTCCGCTTCGCCGCGAATGTTATTCACCGGTGTGCGCAAGTCATGCGCAATGTCCGCCGAGAATCTCGAAATGCGCTCAAAGGACTCTTCCAGGCGGTCCAGCATTTGGTTGAAGGTATTGGCCAGCGAGGCTAGTTCGAATGGATATCCTTCCGAGAGAATGCGTTCCCGCAGGTTCGTCGAACTGATATGGCGCGCGGTCGTCGCCATTGCCTCCACCGGACGAATGCCCTGCCGTGCGATCTGGTACCCGACCACGGGGAATATGAAGGAGGTCGCAAGCAGAATGCCCCAGAACCAAAACCGATAGCGCGCCAGCAACTTCTCTTTTTGCGAGACATCAATCGCAACCTGAACGGTGTCCGTTTGCGTCGCGGAAGAACCGACTTTCGCAGATGCGCTGGTCACGCGAAAGGCTCGGCCATCTCTTCCCTTCATCCGAATGGTGTGTTCGGGACGGCTTTGGGTTTGGCGGGCCAGATGCGGCAGGTCGAGTTGATCTGCCATGCCTGGCGTCATCAGGAGGGTTGCGCCATGTTCATCCAGCAGGCGAATGTAAAATTGCTCGTATTGCCGCGCTGCCGATTCCAGTTCGACCTCCTCGCGCAGCGCATCCTGATCCTCGGGTCTCTCCCGCAACATCGCGCGCAACACATGCACCTTGTCGGCGAGGAATAAATCGGTGCTTTTCTCCAGTTCGATCACCAGCACCCAATAAAGGCAGACAATGGCAAAGGAAACCAGAAACAAGCCCGCAAGCGCATAACCGGCCGCTAGCCGGAAGGCCAAAGTTTTCCATAAGCGCGACACTGGAGCAAGGCTAACGGGCGGATTCCAGGACATAGCCGGCACCCCGAACTGTATGGATCAATTTGAGCGGAAAAGGGTCGTCCACCTTAATGCGGAGCCTTCGCACATTCACGTCCACAACGTTGGTGTCGCTATCGAAGTTCATGTCCCAGACCGCCTCGGCAATCAGGGTTCGCGAGAGTACTTCCCCGGCACGTCGTGCCATCAAAGACAGCAGAAGGAACTCCTTCGAGGTCAGATCCAATCGCTGCCCAGCGCGCGTCGCCCTTTGGCGTAATGGGTCGATTTCAAGGTCGCCAAGGCGAAGCGCCTCTTGCGCGCGCGGAGGGCCGCGGCGCAGGAGCGACCGCACGCGCGCCAGCAATTCGGAAAAGGCAAACGGCTTTACGAGGTAGTCGTCGGCCCCTAGTTCGAAACCTCGCACTCGCTCGTGTATGGCGTCGCGAGCAGTCAACACAAGCACCAGTGAGCGCCGGCCTTCCTGTCGCAAGCTAGTCAGTATTTGCCAGCCATCCGTTCCTGGGAGCATCAAGTCGAGCGTGATGAGATCGAATTCCATTTCCAGCGCGAAGTGCAACCCATCCGGTCCGTCTGTGGCGACAGTGACGACAAAGCCTGCCTCCTCAAGTCCCTTCTTCAGGAACTTGGCGGTCTTGGCTTCGTCTTCGATCACCAGAATCTTCACAATCGCCCTGCCTTTGATTTCATCTCGATGAAGAGCCGCACTAACCTGCGAGGACCGTTGCGATCAGTTTCCCGGCGCTTCCCGGAGATAGATGAGCGTCTGTTTTCCGGCGCCATCTGGATTGATGGGTTCGCGGACTCTCTGTAGCGCTGCGCCGTTTTCAATCAGGGTCCATGTCTCTTTTGAAAGAAGGACGCGGCCATCCTCGTGTTCCTCGATGGAAAAGACTAGGCTTTGGCCATTCCAAACGATGGATGTATGAAACTCATCCCCATCGGCCCCGGTCGAGAGCGACAACTTCCCGTCGGTCGTGTACCGTTGCAAGGCGTGCCGTGGCGCGCCGGAGCCTCGGACCATCGTCGTCTCGACGGTCAACTCTGGATCGCGGTGCTGAATCTGGAGGGTTACGCTGCCCATTTGCTTGGGGCTGGAGCCTTCGTTGCTCTGTTTCCAGGTTCCGGAGAAATCCGGGTTTGACTGTGAGTAGATTCCGGGAGTGACCATCAGAATGGCCAGCAACAGACCGAGAAACATCGGTTTTTTCATCGTCAAAGGCTCCTCCCGCAATCCTCGAATGCGCCTAGGCTCTCCGCTTAGAACTGAAGGCGCAACGCGAACTGCATCTCGCGCGGCGTTCCCGAACCCACCGGGGTGATGGGCGAGACGATGGCGGTGTTCAAGTTCACCGTATTGACGATGCTGCCGAACCCCGTGGTGTTCGCCGGGTTGAATGTGGATTGCGGCTGACCCAACTGCGGGTGATTGAAGATGTTGTAGAACTCCGAGCGGAATTGAATCTGCCCGCGTTCCCGCAACGAGATCGTCTTGCCGGCGGCCATATCGATCTGCCAGACGCCTGGTCCGCGAAGGAGGTTGCGCGGCGCGGTGCCGAACTCCCCTGCCGGAGTTGCAAAGGCCGCCGGATTGATCCACTCCGCGACGCTCCTGCCTCCCGGCGGAGTGAGAGAAACGCCCGGAACAAAGTCGGGGCGCTGCGTGCCGGAGTTTCCATCCGGCGCGGTGTAGCTCGAGGGCATCAGCACATTCACCGGAAAGCCGGTGCGCGCCAGCGCTGTCGTGGTCAGTTCCCAGTTGCCCGCGATGGCGCTGACAATGCCGGGCTGGTTCAGCAGCGCCTTGCCGTGGCCGAAGGGCAGTTCGTAGACCGCATTGCCATTGACCACGTGGCGGGCGTCCCAGGCGCCGCTGGCGCGATCGCAGGCTAGGCACATTGGGTTCTGCGGCGATATCTCGTCGCCATCGCCGCTGCCGTTGGAGCCGTTGTCGATCTCGTGCGAGTACATGTAATTTGCCGCCAGCAGGAGACCGTTCGAGAACGGTCGCCGCAACCCCGCGGAGAGACCGTTGTACGAGCTCATGCCGACTGAGCCGCGCCAGCCGATGGCGGGAGCAAAGGCCGGATATTGCGCAATCCCCGTGGCCGGATCGATCAGATTCACCACGTTGGTTTCCAGCAGATGCACGCCATGGCTTCCCAGGTAGGAGACCGTGCTCACGAAGTTCGCAGGCAACTCCCGCTGCACGGAGAGGTTCCACTGCTCAACATACGAGTCCTTGCGGTCCCGCTGTTCGGCATTCGGAGAGATGGTTCCGGGTCCGGTAAAATACGGGTCCACCGGATAGGTCACCTGCAGGCTCTTCGTGCTTTTCACCGAATAGGAGGGCACTTCGTTCTTGGCGGGCAGATTCTGATCGTCCAACTGACCATCTTCGTGGGAGATTCCGAATCCGGCGCGAACCACCGTCTTTCCGCCCTTGTCGGGCGACCAGGCCAGGCCCACGCGCGGATCGAAATCGCCGTAGTTTTGCTGCCCGAAGCTGGCGCCCACGCCGCAGAATCCCTGAGCCCCGCAGGTGTCGAAATCGAAGGGGTTGGCCTTCCCTTTCGCCTCGTCGAATATCTGGAAGACGGTGTACCGCGCGCCCAGGTTCAGCGTGAGATTGGGCAACGCCTTGAACTCGTCCTGGACGTAGCCGATGATATCGTTCTTGCGCAAATCGTTCACCGGCAGAGCGCCGGTCAGGCTTGCTTTGTTCACCAGATTCGCTGCCAGATTCTCCACCGTGGAAAACGTGACTTTTCCGTGTTCCCCGTAGTTCTGGTTCAACTGAATGTGGCGGATCTCCGCTCCGGCTTTGAAGGTTTGCCGGCCGCGGGTCCAGGTAAGGTTGTCGATCCCCGAAAATGAATTGCCCACGTAGATGGTGGCGTAATTGTAGTTCTCCGTGACAAATCCCGGCCCAGGACCGGTGGAGATCGCAATCTGATAGATGGCGTCGTTCTTACTGGAGTTATAGGTGTTGGAGGTGGCGCGATTAAATCCGAATTTGGCTTCGTTCACCAGGTGGGGATTGAAAATGTGCAGCAATTCGAGCGCTCCGTTGACCGGCGTGGAGACCCTTTGCTGCAAGTCCGTCGAGGCAGCAGAAAGCGGCTGCGTGTTGACCGATCGGTCGTAATTGAAGCGCATGAAGCCGGTGGTCTTGGACGAAAAATGCTGGTCGAGCCGCAGCATCGCCGAGCTCTCGTTGACCACCTGCGTGCAACTGCAGGTCAGCAGGTCATAGTCCGCGTAGTGCGGGTCGCCCGGGTCGTTGTCTGGCGTCCAGGGCGTCAGAATTGTCCTTGGACCCGCTCCAGGGAAGGCGTTCATGATCCCATAGACCGGCGATGAGTTCGGAACTGTTGCAATGAGCGCCGCGCTCGGCACGTCGGCGCTCACCGGATAGCCCCAGTTTTGCCGGTACGCCTCCGAGGCGAGGAAAAAGAATGTCCTGTCCCGCACGATGGGTCCGCCCAGCGATCCGCCGAACTGATTCATGCGAAGCGGCTGCTGAGCTTCACCGTTCGAGGCCCAGGCAGGCAGCGGCGCGTCGAAGGCATTGTTTCGCAGGTACTCGAAGAGCCGTCCGTGGAAGCGGTTGGTGCCAGAAGGCGAGGTAACGTCCAGTTGAGCGCCGCCCGTCGCGCCTTCCTCGGCAGGTGCCGTCAGCGTGTCGACGCGGAACTCCGCGATCGCGTCCAGCGGAATGGCGAGCCGGACCCAGGCGCGCTGGGTCTGATTCACGATGTTGGTCGCGTCAACGCCGTCATAGGTGTAATTGCTGTCGTCGAGGCCGCGCCCGGAAAAGCGAACCGACCGCTGGTTGCTGCCGCCGGTATCGATGGCGCCGGGGACGAATGCCGTCAGTTTCGACCAGTTGCGGCCGTTGAGCGGCAACTCCTCGACCTGCGTCCTCTCGATTAGGCCCGTCACCGCGCTGGTGTTGCGGTCCACCAGCGCCGAAGCGGACGAGACGTCGACGCGCTCCTCGCCGCCCGCCACATGCAGCGTCGCATCCAGCGTGCGGGTACGGCCCACGGTCTGAACCACTTGATCGAAGGTCAACGTCGCAAACCCGCTTCCCGTAAAGGTGACCGTGTAAGCGCCGACGGGCAGCTCGGCCACTTCGTACGTTCCGGTGCGCGAGGTCTCGGTCTCGCGAACCAGCCCCGTATCCAGCTTGGCCACAACAACGTGAACGCCGGGAACCACGCGCCCGGCTGGATCGGTTACGGTGCCGTTCAGGCCGGCGCGATCCACCTGCGCCGAGGCTTGAGATAGCAGGCATGCAGATAAAATTACGATGACGCAAAGCGGGAAAAGAGACTGTAAGTGACGAAATGTACGCATATCGGACTCCTGAACCGGTTCGTGTTGCGGTAGATGGGAAGGAGGCAGGCCGCAACGCCGTCTATCTCCCCTTCTGGCCGGAATTGCATTGAGCATCCAGCCGCTGCCTTGGAGGCGCATTTCTTCACGCACTCCGGTAAGGGGAATGGATCGGCTTCCTTGCTCTCCCTTTTTTCGTTAGCTTCGCGTGATCGATCCGCGCGTCCCTCCGTCTCATATCCGCTATCGTGGCCAGATGACGAATATGTAATCCCCATGTCATGCTAGCGTACTTATCGGATTGGTATCCTGAGGTGATTCCCGCAAATATGATCTGGCAATGAGGGTATCTTGCGCCCTAAATGTGAATAATCTAAGAACCGTCAATGATTAATCGAACAAAATAGCCTGTACGACATGCGCCGGGAACATCCTCTTACGTTGCAGAGATATCAGGCGGCACGGAATTTGGTCTGGCAATAGTGCAGAGCATCATGACTCTTCACGGTGGCGCCGCGGAGATCGCCAGCGAACCGGGCTGCGGAGCGATTGTTACACTGCGCATTCACGCCGCTGTAATGTGATGACGAATATGTCATTTAGCCGTCATGCTTGCGTCATTTTCGCTTGGTTAGACTTTGCACATTAGCGTCGGCTCACAACTCCGCCACGTATTGCAATCGAGGAAAAAAGCATGGGTAAGTCCCATGTTCATCGTTCCAGGCCCGGCGCGCCGGCATGTCGAAAGTCAAAGGAAGCGCAAGTGGTCATTCCGGCCTGTCATCGTCTCTTTAACCGTCCATGAATTTCAGTTTTCTGAAGCGATCCTACTGTTGCGCAACCGATACCGGGTTGCGTGAGGGAAGTAGCCCAAGCAATGAGGAAAGAAACCCAAGCAATAAGGAGAACCACAGATGTCTCGAAATAATCTTCGGATCAACTTTCTATTCGTTGGCCTGCTGACGGCGGGGCTAAGCCTTCCCGCGTTCGCGCAGTCCGTGCCGTTCCCAACGTACACCGTCGGCGAGAACACCAGCGCGAGCACCGGCCCAACCTACTCGAGTCCCTTGCCCGACCCGTGGGTCGTCAGCAATGGCACGATCATCACCCCCGCCGGCACTCAGGTATACCTCGGTATTACAACCCGCACCAAGGCCGTCGCCGTGAACCCAACCGGGAATGGAACCGCTGCCGCCATGCAGTTGAGCGCCCCGCAGGCTGTCTCGATTTTCTGCACGGCCTCCGCCGGCTGTAATGTTAACAGCACCAATTACGCCACCGGCCAGGTCATACAGAAATTCACCACCAGCGGCTATACCACCGGCGCAGGCCTCGGACTTGCCTACACCTCGGACGGCAAGTACCTGCTCTTCAGCCAGTACAGCAGCTACGTTGCGATCGCCAATGTCGCCGCGAACGGCACACTCACCAGCTACGCCCGCATCAGTGTTCCTGCCTCTACCGAGAAGGAATCGATAACGATTAGCAACGGCACAACAAGCACTTACACCGTGCTCACCAACGCATACGATCAGTGCAACCCGAACAGCCCTCCTGGAACGTCGGGAGGCAGCGGCAACAGCGCTGTATACCCTTGCGGCGATGCCTACTCAGGCACCATCTCCTATCCGCTGGGAATCGCCGTCGCGCCGGTCGTGGCGGGTCAAGACACGATCGCCTACGTCGTGCTAGACACCGACAATTCGCTGGAGAAGATCGACCTGACCTCAAAAACGGCGGTAGGGAACGTCGTGGTTGGCAACGTCCCGAACAGCGTCGTGATCTCGCCGGACGGCACAGCCGCCTACGTCTCCAACGAAGCCGGACGGCGCGTCACCCCGAGCGACAGCTTCACGGAATACTCCGACGGCACCCCGGTTGTCGCCAACAATCCGGCCGGTTCCACGGCCACCGGCACCGTTTCGGTGGTCAACCTCTCCAACTTTACGGTCACCGGCAGCATCTCGACCGGTCTGCATCCGACCGGAATGGCCTTCTGGACCTACGGTGGCGTAACTTACCTATTGGTCGCCAACGCCTATAGCGATTCGATCTCGGTGGTTAACACGGAAACCAATACCGTCGCGTATACCATCAGCCTTGGCCTCCCGATTGCGATACCGGGTACAAGCACGGCTGCATACGGCGCCGGGCCGAACTCGATTGCCGTCGATCAAGTGAACAACATCGCTTACGTCGCGCTTTACAACGCCAACGCGGTCGCCGTGGTCAACCTCCCTCAGAACTCGCCCGGTACGCCCGTCAGGGGCCTGATCCCGGTGGGTTATGCGCCCTCCTCGGTTGCGCTTGACACCGCCGATGACGCGCTGATCGTCGCCAACGACAAGGGTCTTGGCACCACCGGCTACGGCGTGGCTGCCCCTCCGACAAGCACGGCCGAGAATTCGTACGGCACCTCAACACCAAATGTGGGTGGTGTGTTGTCTTTCAATACCCACCAGGATCTTGGCACGGCCAGCATCGTCTCCTTGCCGATAACCCCGGCGGAGTTGTCGGCTTACACGAAGCAGGTCCACCTGAACAACCACTGGGATCTGGCTGTGAATATCCAGAGTGCTTCCGGCGGCCTGGCGTGGACCGCGCCGGTCGCAATCCCGGCCAAGATCGGCGCTCCGTCGCTAATCAAGCACGTGTTCATGATCATTCGTGAAAACCGCACCTTCGATCAGATCATGGGCGACGTCCCCGACCCGAACGGCCCGAACGGCACGCCCTGGACCGACCCCGCGCTGGCGGCCCTGGGTGGTCCGTATTCCCAATACCTGTCCTCGGCCGGCAACGTTACACCGAACGTGCATGCCCTGGTGCAGCGCTTCCCGCTCTTCGACAATTACTACAACCCGAGCCGCCAGTCGGCCGACGGTCACAACTGGATCGTGCAGGCTATGGCGCCTTACTCCGACGACATCCAGTCGCCTGGATGGGAACGCGACTATCCCTCCAACGGCGGCGATTCGCTCGCTTATCAGACCAAAGGCCACATCTGGGATACCGCGGCTGCAGCCGGCGTCTCCGTGAAGAACTTCGGCGAGTACGTCGAGTACGATCTCTTCAATACGCCGACCGGTTCCACCACCGAGCCGACCTGGCAAAAGTGGTACCAGGACACACAGTGCTACGAGGCCGCCAACGTCGGCCAGCCGGGACTCTCGGCCCCTATCGCCGACGGCGGAGTCAATTGCGAAACGCCCGGAACCGCTGGCGAATCGCAGCTTTACTACTACAACACTGTCTCCTCCTTCACCCCACTCCCAATCCTGTACAACGATACGGTCCAGCAATATCCGCAGTTCGACTTGACCATTGTCGACCAGTATCGCTTCGATATCTGGAATCAGGTTTTCCAGAGCGACATCGCCAACAATTCGGTGCCCCAGTTGGAGTTCATGTGGATCAGCTCTGACCACACCGGTTCGGAAGGGGCCCTGAACGCGGAAGCTCAGGTTGCCGATAACGACCTGGCCGTTGGCCGCTTTGTAGACGCCATCAGTCACAGCCCGATCTGGTCCTCCTCGGCGATCTTCGTCACCGAAGACGACGCGCAGTATGGCATCGACCACATCGACGGTCACCGCAGCCCCGGCTACCTCATCAGCCCCTATGTGAATCAGAACGTAATTGCCAGCGGTCCCACCGCCGGGAATGGTGGCGGCAGCCTCCAAACTGGGGCCGGTCTTGTTTATGACCACACGTTCTACACGCAGGTCAACATGACCCGCACCATCGAACAGATCCTCGGTATCCAGCCCATGAACCAGTACGACCTGGTGGCCTCGCCGATGAGCGAGATCTTCATCAACAATCCGCCCGCGGCAAACTTCCTGCCCTGGAGCCACGTGGCCAACGCAGTCCCGCTGTATACGGGCCTCGGCGCGCAGCTTCAGCTCAAGGGGAAGGCCAGGGATCTGCAAGTTGCCTGGCTGAAGGAGAAGGCGGAGATCTTCAAAGGCAAACTGCAAATCCCCGACTCTGAAGACCCGTTTATGGTCAGCCACATCGACTGGTACGAGGCCACCAAATTCTCCATCCCGTTCCCAGGCGAGAAGAAGGTTTTCTCCCCCAGCGAACTGAAAAGGATCCACAAGCCAGTTAAGGCCCACGACGACGACGGCTTATAGCCTATAAGCTCCGTCCCAACCGCAACGGCCCTCTCCCCGGTTGACGGGGAGAGGGTGTTGAACAGCCAATACAGGAGATGATCTAAGATGAGGAAGCTCATTGTACTTGTAATCGCACTTTTGGTGGCTGGCTCCTTAGCGGCGAGCGCTACGGTCCTTACCGGATTCGGCAGCATTCCGACGGCAGCCTTGATTCCCATTCCATCCAACGTCCTGGCCTATGGCGGCGGACCCATAACTTGGGGCAACGACACCTGGACTTCAACCAACCTCTACAACGGAGGGGGAGCGGTCTTCGGCAACCCCGGCAGCTATGGATTCGGCGCCACAAACGGCTATTGGGATAGCAACATCGGTCCCATGATTGGCCTCAATGACAGTACGAGCGATTATGGCGCTACAGACACCATGACCATCGCTTTCACGAATCCGGTCTTTGCGGTCGGCGACTTCTTCAATTACGATGCGGATGCAGGTGAAAGCACGCCGACAACCATCGCCGTCTACGATACATCCGGAAACCTCATCGAGTCCTACACCCTGAACTTTTCGACCGGCGGAGCTACGGACTCGGGCGAATGGCTTGGCTTCTCGGAAACCACGCCGATCGGTTCCTTGGTGTTGACGGACAACTACATCGCCATGTCTTCTACGCCGGAGCCCAGTTCGCTCCTGCTGCTGGGTAGCGGATTGCTCGGTCTGGCTGGCGTGGCTCGTCGCAAGCTGGGCCGCAAAGCTGCGATCACCCAAACAGCGTAATTCACAGGCAAGAGGTTCAAAGATGCCCTCGCGCAAGCGAGGGCATCTTTCATGGCTTGGCTCGACTCAAGCAGATGGATTGTTCGACTCAATGGGGCTGTCGTTGTATCAAGCGTGTCTCATGCTGCGTTCTCTCAACCTCTTGTTTGTACTGAATATCCATGAACTTTGCGCTCGCAGTGGCCTGCTCTTGGATTTAGAGCGCGGCAAGCCTTGCCCTCCAGCAACAGAGCTGTACCGAAACGGAGGCATTCGTAGCTGCGGCTTGCCGCTTGGGGAGAATTGCTCCGTGTATCGTTGCGATGTCTTCAGCGTGGCAGTAGCGAATCTGTCCTAGAAACAAAAGGTTCTTTGGGGGCACCGTTCCAGAACCATAGAAGATTCAAGCGCATAACGACGATGATCCTCTCGGCATCTCGGAGTGTAGTCGATTTTGTACCTGTAGATTCCCCTAAGAACCCCAAGATTCAATTGGGAGGACTCTTTGCACTGAGGACCAAGTAGAGAGAATAAGGGTTAAATTGGTCGGGGCGGAGGGATTCGAACCCCCGACTCTCTGCTCCCAAAACAGATCACAACGATTATGGAAGCCTGTCGAAATTCATTGACATAAGTGCTTTCGATTGAACTGTTTACCGTGTGCTTGCCGATTCCTGTTGATCCTTATGGCTCTTGGGTGCTTTGACAATTACAATTTCGACTACAGTCTGGAATCTGCCTGCGTTTTTTGACTGGCGGAACAACGAGATAAGCTAATCAGTTGCTACTGGGTGGTTCGGAATTCCCTGCAAGGCTCTTTTCACTGTTGATCCGAGTTGTTGGAATAAATAATCGATGATTTCTGGATCGTTTTAGCGCGAAACAGGACAGTTTTCCAACAAAATGAGATTTGGGGAAGTACAGATGCGCATCTCACTTCGTTCCATAATTCGCGCTGCGCTTGCATGGGATCCAGTCGTCTTCGGATGGGCCAGACGATTCTCGCTGAAGGCCGGCTTCGGAGAAAAGAACGAGAGCGATTACCTGTTCGACGTAGCAAGAAGCCAGAGGGATGTTTTTGTACTCCAGGTTGGAGCCAATGATGGCCAGCGGCATGACGAACTAAATCCATTCATACATAGGTGCCGATGGCGCGGGTTGCTGCTTGAGCCGTTGCCGGACGTCTTCACCATTCTTCAGAGCAATTATGCGGGTAGGAAGAACATTACTCTTGTCAATGCCGCCCTCTCTGATCGCGATGGCGAAATGACATTGTATCGTGTGCGCCCTGGGCCCGATGTTCCCGGCCATTTTCAAGAACTAGCGTCGTTTTACCGCGATCAAGTGGTGAAACATGGCTCGGCGCTCCCGGAGATCGATCGGCATGTCATCGCGGAAACGGTTAAAGCGATATCGTTTCCAGCCCTGGTCCGCGAGCATTGCATCGAGAGGATCGATGTGATGGTGATTGACGCGGAAGGTTATGACTTTGAAATCCTGAAGATGATGGATATTCGGCTATTTCGGCCACGGCTGGTTCTCTATGAGCATTTCGCTTTAAGCGGTGAGGATCGAGATTCCGCTGCACTGCTGTTAGCAAGTTTGGGGTACAAGGTTTATCAGATTAGAAACGGAAATGGAAATACTGCGGCAGTCTATGAAACCTCGCAGAATCCATCGACGACGCTCTCATCTTGTGCTGGCGAAGGGAACGCCAGCGGATCGTGCGGCGGCAGAGAATCCCGGTGCAAGTAGCAGGGTCATATCCATGCCCAGGATCAGCGGTCTGCATTATCGTTACGATCTGGTTGCCTGAGTCGCTGCCGCGAACATCTTCGTCAAAGTTGATGAAGAAATGCGGGGAACCTGTATCCGACGCTACTACCTGCAACCACCGGCACGGACCGTGACATCACGGTCATAGCCTGCAACTCGTCATCGTTGTACCCCAGATGTACGCTGAGCAAGTAAACTCCCGGCGGCAGCGCCTCCAGGGTCTTCTCATAGGCGTCCAGCCAGTCCTTCTGCGCAAGCCCCGGCATGATCTCCAACTCGCGATCCACCGGCACGCTTGCCAGGTCCACCTCGATGCCGCCGAAGTTGTAGACGCCCGGCTTCTGGCCGGCAACGCCCTTCTGCTTGACAAGCTCGTTGGGAACCATCAACGGGAGTCCGAACTCCTGGCCCATCTTCCAATAGACCTGAAACAGGGCGGGCGTGATCAGCATCGTGCGCATGTGGTTATCCGAGTCGCCATTGCCGTAGGTGACTTTGGTAGCCGCACTGGCCGTGTTGTATGAGGCGGTGGCGATCAGGTTGTTTGTTCCATCGGAGGCCCAATTGGGACGTCCCTCGCCATCTAGGCCATACGATGCGGTCGGAACGCCGTAGGCAGCTCCGGCCAGGCTGGAGGCGAGTACCCCGAGCGCGCCATTGGCATAGGAGATTGCCTTCGTATGGAAGTAGCTGCCGGAAAGAGATGTCGATTCCCAAACCTCCGATACGATTCCGCCCTTGAGTCCGCCCGAACTCTAAATCGATTTGCTGAAGCAGAGATCGGTGGTCTTGGCGGAACTGGTGCCGGTGTAGGCCTCGGCGAGGTTGCCCGCGGCGTTCTGCATGGCCGTGCCGTAGCAGGTTGCGGCGTCATAGACATAATTCATCACTGGCGTCGCGGCTTGATTGGTATTGCGTTGGATGAGAAAAGCGCCGCGGAGTCCAGAGCCGGCAAAGCGATGGGCGGCGTTTCTCAGCAACCATCGCGAATCCATCGCCGCAATGGATTTCTTCACCGTGCCGACGCTGAC
>JBEKPI010000091.1:0-13956 GCA_049520855.1 Occallatibacter sp. | reverse complement strand
ACGCGCTACGTACTCTACTGGCAGTTGGCTGAGCTTGGCGTCAAGTGCGATGTGATCGCTCCGACGCTGGTTCCGATGAAGTCCGGCGAGCGGGTCAAGCGCTTGGAGCAGGCGATCACGGAGGCGGTCAAGCTGGCTTCGCCCGAGATACAGGAAGTGGTCAAGGACTTACAGGCATTGCGCGGCGCGGCGCAAATCTCGGCGGTGACGATCGTGGCGGAGTTGGGCAATATCTCTCGCTTTGAAGGCGCTCGGCAGTTAATGGCCTATAGCGGCACGATTCCCAGCGAGGACTCCAGCGGCCAACGAACGCGGCGCGGGAGCATCACCAAAACGGGCAATGCGCATCTGAGGCGAATCGCTGTTGAAGCGGCCTGGAGCTATCGGCTGCGGCCATGCATCGGGCCAGCATTGCGCAAACGGCAAGAGGGTGTGCCGGAAGAGATCGAGGAGATCGCTTGGAAGGCACGGAACCGGCTGCACAAACGCTACATGAGGCTGACGGCGGCAGGAAAAGACCAGAGAAAGATCGTCACCGCGATAGGGCGCGAACTGCTGGGCTTTATCTGGACCATAGAGGTCAAGGCGGAAGCCGCCGGCAAGCTGCGGATGGCGGCCTGACAAGAAGCAAAAGCAACCTCATGGGCACGCAGGAGTTGACACGGTCACTCCATATCAGAGCATTTTCACTTACTTCTGTCCGGTTTAATTTAGATTTTCCGCGGTCAAGCCGCGTGATATGTGCGGTTTATAGAGATATTTGGGTGTCCACGATTTGAATTGCCTGCCGCTCGTTTGCGATGCTTTCGGGATTCGACAACCGGGAGCGCCGTATGAAT
This sequence comes from Occallatibacter sp., assembly GCA_049520855.1. Classification (GTDB taxonomy): domain Bacteria; phylum Acidobacteriota; class Terriglobia; order Terriglobales; family Acidobacteriaceae; genus Telmatobacter. The sequence goes on along the minus strand of JBEKPI010000091.1, from coordinate 13,117 downwards.
GTGGGCAAGACGCTGTTTGCGCAGGTGATGGAGTTTGTGCCGTGGAAGACCTTCGAACACATCGTAGAGCGGCACAAGGGCGATGCGGAGTGCGCACTCTTGGTTGCGCGGATTTGTTTCGCATCATGGCTTTCTCGCAGCTCACCTGGCGTGAGAGCCTGCGCGATATTGAGGTTTGTCTTGAAGCCAGCCGCCAGCCGCAATCACTGCTGTTGATAAGCGCCCCGGTCGTAGCCTTTGGAGCCGGGGCGGGTATTGCCGGCGAAGTCTGTTGCCGGGGCAAGGTACGAGGTTCCGGAGCCTACCGCTGGGCTGGCCAGATCCACGCTGAGAAGAACCGAAAAGTGATCGGCCGGCGTACCGGGTGGCCCGGGTCCGAATTCTCAGACCCGGCAAGGGACGCCGCGGACGCGCTTTTCGACACTGGCTTATTTGCCCGTCTTCGTGGCCAAAGGAGCCGGCTCTTTGTGCATCGCGTCGCTGAAGAACTTGCCCTCTTCGGTAAGTTCAAACGGCTCCCAGGAGGAGATCATGCTCGGATGCCATTCAGGATCGAAGCACCAGGCAACCCAACCGATGCCCTTGGATTCGAGGTAGCTTGTAATCTCGGCGCCGTACGCGGCGCGCTCTTCCGCGGAGCCGTTGCTGGAGCTGAAACCGATCTCGGTTGCGATGACAGGATAGCGGCCGGCGGCAAAGCCGAAATCCTCTTCCCACATGGGCGGCCACGGCCGCGATCTCTTGTTGGGATAGGGATGGGTGACGTAGCCGATGCGCTCTGCCCGGACGGGATCGCTGCGCAGCGGCGTGAGGTCATAGGCCCAGTCGAATCCGGCAACCAGCGGAATGGTTTCTTGGTTATAGGCGCGGATCAGAGAGATCGTATCTTCGTTGATCTGGCGCCATTCGCTCCAGGTCATCGATCCGAGCTGGCCGCGAAAGAGCGTCGGCTCGTTGAAGATCTCAAAGAATGCAACCGTGTGATTGCCGTTGAAGTGGGCGGCCATGATGCGCCAGAAGTTCAGGGTCTCTGGCAGGCTTGTCTCATACATCGGATCCTGAAACAGGCCTTGCTTGAGATTGCCGATCGAGTGCCAGTCGATGTCAACATACATGCCGAGATCGGTGCACCACGCGACCGCCTGATCGAGCAGCGCCACATATTTTTTCGTCCCGCGCGCGCGCTACGCAATCGGGTGGACGGGAATGCGCACCACGGTCGCTCCAGTCTCTTTGACCTTGACGAAGAAGGCCTTGTTCCAATGGCCCTGGCTTTCAGTCTTGTCGGGATCGGCAATGTTGACGCCACGGAACAAAACCGGCTTGCCGGCGGGATCGACGAACCGGTTGCCGCTGACCGAAATGAGAGGGAGCTTGGTTGCGTCCAGGCTGTTGAGAGGCTGCGTGAGATAGGCTTCGTGCCACCAATCGTTCACTTTCTTATTCTTGGCTGGCGTATTCGCCGTTTGTGCAAGCGCGCTCAAGCCGCACAGGATTGCCATCACGGAAACCGCAGTAGCGCATCGCTTCATCTTCTTCGTCCCTTCGCGCAAAACCCGGTGACTGCGGACTGCCCCCGTCGCCGGCACAGACGGTTCAGGCGAGGTTCGCAGATCGCTGCAAGAGTCTTGGCCGGTACGATTACTTTAGCTCATTCCGATCCCATCCGGTGAAGCGTAGGCGGACACCGCTCGCCCATTTGGCGCGAGAAGGTGCTAGCCTTGGGCTGTAGCATTTCTTTCGCATCACCCAAGAGAAATTGCCCATGAGGCCTGAATCGATTGGCTAACACTCCCATCCAGCCTCCAGAACCGCGCGAGCTTGCCCGGCCCCGCCGGGTGCAGGCCGAGCCCTTGCCCATGCAACGGCGGCGCAAGCTGGCCGGCAAGTTCACGCTCGCCGCGCTGCTGACTCTGGCTGTGATTACCGGCTCGCTGGCCGGGCTTACGCTGGTCTACTCGGTCGATCTGCCCCAGATTCACGACCTGGAGCGCTACCGGCCCTCGACGACGACCGATCTGTATGACCAGAAGGGCCGCTTGATCGGCTCCTTTGCGCTGGAGCGCCGCGAGGTGGTCAACTACGAGGACTTTGCTCCGGTGCTGCGCCAGGCCGTGATCTCCATTGAAGACAAGAGCTTCGAGTCGCACTGGGGCATCAACGTGCTGCGCATCGCCGGGGCGCTGTGGCATGACCTGCGCAGCCACGGACGCGCCCAGGGCGCTTCCACGCTGACCATGCAGTTGGCGCGCAACCTGTTTCTCTCCTCCGAGCGCACCGTCGGCCGCAAGGTGCAGGAAGCCTATCTCGCCATCCAGATCGAGCGCGCCTTCACCAAAGAGCAAATCTTCACCCTCTATGGAAATCAGATTTATCTCGGCAGCGGAATGTACGGCTTTGAGGCTGCCTCGGAGTTCTACTTCAGCAAGCACGTGCGCGAGCTGACGCTGACCGAAGCGGCTCTGCTGGCCGGTTTGCCCAAGGGGCCGGTGGCTTATTCGCCGGTGATCAATCCAGAGAAGGCGCTGCGCCGCCGCAATCTGGTGCTCTCGGAGATGGAGTCCGACGGGGTGATCTCGCACACCCAGGCAGAGCAGGCCCGCAATGCGCCTCTGGGGCTGCACATCGCCCAGCCGGAGATGTCGGTGGCCCCGTGGTTTGAGGAGAGCGTGCGCCAGGAACTGGAAAAGCGCTTCGGCGCGGAGCAAGTGCATGAGGCTGGCCTCAAGGTCGAAACGACGCTCGATCTGGACCTGCAAAAAGCGGCCAATCGCGCCGTAATGGACGGCTTGGCCACTTACGAGCGGCGTCGAGGCTGGGTGGGCCAACAGGGGCCTGGGAAGCGGGAAAGCGTCTTCGCGAGCGGCAGCACGATCGCAGATTACAAGCACCCCGACTGGGCTCTCAAGTCGGGGCCCGGCGACTATATCCACGCCGTGGTCACCCGCGTCTTGCCGTTGGAGATTCACGCCCGCGTGGGCAGCGGCGAGATCGTGCTCTTGCCGGAAGACTGGAAATGGACGGGGCAGCGCTTCGGCGACGCCCTCGTCAAGCCTGGCGACGTGATTTACGTGCAATTGTCCGACACGATGGAGGGCGTAGTGCGGCGCGCCACGCTCCAGCAGGACTCCGGCGCGCAGGCTTCACTGCTGGCCATCGACAATACCACCGGCGACGTGCTGGCCATGGTGGGCGGGCGCGATTACGCGCTCTCGCAGTTCAACCGCGCCATTCAGTCTGAGCGGCAGACCGGCTCCAGCTTCAAGATCTACGACTACACCGCCGCCATCGAAGACGGCGCAAAGCCCACCGACATCATCGTCGATGGGCCGGTCAGCTTCGGCGGCTACACCCCGCACAACTACGAAAACGACTACAAAGGCGCGATGACACTGACCAGCGCCTTCGCCGAGTCGCGCAACATTCCCGCCCTCAAGCTGGCTGCGCGCGTGGGCATTCGCAAGGTCATCGACGTGGCCCACCGCTTCGGCGTCACCTCCAACATTCCCGCCTACCTGCCCATCGCCATCGGCGCGGTCGAAATCACGCTGGAGGAGCAGGTGGCCAGCTATTCCGTCTTTCCCAACGACGGGTTGCGCGTCAAGCCCCGGCTCATCAAAAAGGTCTCCAACGCCGACGGCATCACGCTCTGGGAGGAGCCGCCCGCGGTCGACGATGTCATCAGCCAGCAGACGGCGCGCATCATGATGACCCTGCTCCAAGCCGTCACTCACTACGGCACCGGCGCGGCGGCGGCGCAACTGAAGCACCCGCTGGGCGGCAAGACGGGCACCACCAGCGACTACACCGACGCCTGGTTCCTGGGCTTTTCGCCCTCGGTGACGTGCGGCGTCTGGGTGGGCTTCGATAGCCGCGAGTCCCTGGGCGATAAAGAGACCGGCGCAAGAGCCGCGCTGCCCATCTGGATGAACGTGATGCGCGTCGCCATCGCCGGCAAGGACAACGAACAGTTCCTGGGCGATGAAGAAGACAATGCGACACTGAAGGCGTCAGCGGAACCAGCCAACCTGCCGGTGCAGCCCGCAAGCACCGCAACCGGCAGCGCCACGGCCAAACCGCCAGCGCAACCCGCCGCCAAAGCCGCCGCGCTTCCGGTCGCGAGCACTCCCACAGCCCGCCCACAGGTCAACCCAGCATTGCCTCCGCAACCTGCGCCCTCGAAACCTCAAGCCATCGACAAGCCAACTCTATCGACCACGCCCCAGCCCTGACATTAGGAATTTGACTTCATCGACCGAACCACGCTCGCGTGTCGATAACTTAAGTCCGACCGGATGTGCCGGTTTTGTCCCCAGTGCTCCGTAAATCAATCCCGCTCGCTCTTGTCCTGCTCACCCTGGCTGGTGTGACGGTCTGCGCTCAGGAGTACAGCTTCCGCAGCTTTGGGGTCTTGGAAGGGCATCTGCGCCAAAAGGAGTCTGGAGTCAAAATCGACTCCCCGCGCAACCGGGTTGAGTTTTGGCGAGACCCAACGCAAAGGAGAAAATCTCTGGAATGGAGTGCAAGTAGTTGCATATATTTCTTACATTTATTTTCTTAAGAGATTGATTCTATTGATTAATTGTTTGGTTATAAAAATGCTTCAAGTAGGGCGGATAAATATACACTTTGGCCTGTGCTGGCGCAAGCCTGGCGTCGAATACTGCTAACAAGCGCCACGTGGCCGGGTGCGGAACGAATATGCTTTCCCTTCGTTTGAATCGATAACAACTGAAAGGATTACCATGACGCGCATTGCTGCACGATCCCTGTTTGTCTGTTTGTTGTTTATCCCCATGACCGCCTTGGCGGACGATGTTTATCCACTCAACCCGCCCCCCGATGTGTTTATTGACGGTATCAGCGTCTCGAACAATACAACCCTGTCCAGCAGTACGGTAGAGGCGATTGTCGATGCTCCCGCGACTGGTTGCAGTTCCGACTGCGACATTTTCAATCTGAGTTTCTCTGCCAATTCGAGCGGATTTCAGATCTACGATCCGTCGAACTCGGATGTTTATCTGGCGGGCACCCTTGTTGCAGGCTCTTATGACAATGCGGGTGGCGGCGAAGTTGGCGAGTTGTTCACTGTAACGACGGACAACACCGCCCTTTGGACTGCTCTGGAGCAAAGCTGGGCTGGTCCCAACGACCACCAGGCAGCTAGCAGCTTTGGCCCTGAGGTTCTCGTGGATCTTCACAACGATGTGAATAACACGGCGACCGCCGAGCTCGACCTCACGCCGGCGCCAGTGCCTGAACCAGCCACTCTGACTCTGCTATTCAGCGGCTTGGTGGCGGGACTGATTCGCATGCGGCTGGCCGGCACGAGGGCATAGCGGTCGAACTGCAAGCGGCCTGGCCGAGCGCCTCTAGGTCAGGCCGCTATTTAAAGGCGCTGGCTCTAGATTCGGAACCGATAGAAGTCAATGCAAGCGCCTAGATAATAAGCACTTGGAGCCAAGTTCGGCTCCGCAGACAGTATAGGTCTGGTTTCCCCCAAACTTCGGCCTGTGCTGTGCTGGTTGGGTATTGACATCGGATAAGCGGCTTGATGCGGCCGCACATGGGATGCGCGCAAGACCCTGAGCGTTGAGGCCGTAATCCATGCGGGCTTGTTTCATTTCTTTGTCTCCGCCCACGCCAGCCAACATTAGAAGTCTTGATTCCGATTGAAAAGAAAAGGGATGTGCCATGCGACTTGGAAAGCTCCTTGTATCTCTTCTGCCTGTTTTCTCGCTTGCGAACGGGGCGTTTGCCCAAAACAACGCCATTCCCGCCGTTCCGCAAAACGCGCCTTACTTCGCCTACGACCATGGTACGGGCGTGGATGGCGAGTACAATGCCGCCTCGCATGTCTTCTCGGTCTTAGGCCTTCCGACTTCGTTCTTCTTTCCGGCCAGGACGCCCTTCTGCAATGCGAATGTCAATCCGAGCTGCCCTGCGGCAGCTTTGTCGGTTACAATCCAGGTCGATAACAATGGGAATCTTATTGGCGGCAATCCGGCCCCAGGACAGCCGGACTTCGAGCTGATTGGCCAGATTGCCAATGGGGGCAATACCTATGCTTCTCCGCTCCTGACGGGCACAGTGACCCAGTTTTACTATGACGGTGTAAACGATACCTCCAACTTCTCCTTTCGCTTTGCGGTTACCGGCGGATCCCTGGCCTCCCTCTACTTGAATCCGCCGAGCATGAACAACGACTTATGGATGGCATTAAACGTTGAGACCGTGGCGGGCACAACCGATTTTACGGGCTCATTCGCCTCGAGTTGGGGAGGTCAAGTTAAGGGCGATGTGTACAGTACGCCAGGACTGTGCCTTGGAATCATCGGCGACTTTCTTTGGAACGATCTCAATGCCAACGGCATTCAAGACGCCGGAGAGCCCGGCATCGACGGCGTGACCGTCAATCTATACGACTCAAACGGCAACCTGATTGAAACCGCCGTGACCCAACCCGGACCCACGGGCTCACAGCTTGGGTACTACCAATTCACTGGCGTTTGCGCCGGGACGTATACCGTTCAAGTCGATACGACGACGCTGCCCAAGAACGCCAATGGCCAGATCGATTTTGCATTGACAACTCCCAACGCTCCGGGCAGCACTCCGGCCGATGGCAGCAATTCAAATCCCGACACCGTAACGCTCGCCACAAACGACACTATTGACGATATGGTTGACTTCGGCTTTGTTGCCCTGCAAGGGGCAATTGGCGATTATGTCTGGTACGACGCCAATGGCAACGGTCTCCAGGATGCCGGAGAGCCTGGCATCAATGGCGTCGCGGTCTATCTATATGACAGCACCGGTACGAATCTTCTGGCAACAACGACAACAGCTTACGGCGGTCCCAACAACGTCAACGGTTATTACCAGTTCACCGGACTGAGCGCGGGCAATTACTTAGTCGTGGTGGATTCTGCAACTCTGCCCCCCAACTACTCGCCGACCACGCCCTATGTTGGCGCCAATCCTGCGCTCGACAGCAGCGGCGTTCCAGGACCGTTGCCTTTCTCCGCCGATTCCACCGCGACGGCGAATTTGCCCACCGATTCCAGCACCGACGAGAATGTCGATTTCGGTTACGTCTCGCCGTGCAACGGGTCCATCGGCGACTTTGTCTGGCACGATCTTAACGAGAATGGGATACAGGATGCGGGCGAGCCGGGCATATCGGGAGTCACTCTGTTCCTCTATAACTCCTCAGATAGCTCCGCCAGTCAGCGCGACCTGCGTATCGATCGATGCGGTTCAGGGCGATGCAATTGTCTCCGCGACGCTGGTTGGCAGCGGCGGCACGGGACCGTACACCTTTACGGCGACGGGGCTCCCTGCCGGCCTGAGCATCTCGACCTCAGGCACGATCTCTGGCACGCCGACAGTCAGCGGCACCTTCAACTACACGGTGACGATCACCGACAGCAAGGGGAAGAAGGGCACGCTGAGCTGCTTGATCGTGGTGCTGCCTCCGGTGAGCGTCAGTTGCGTGACATTCAACGCGGTCCAGGGCGCGGCGATCACGCCGGTGGCGTTGACCGGCAGCGGTGGCGCGGGCGGAGCGTACACCTACACGGCTACGGGCCTGCCTCCGGGCCTGACCATGTCCTCTTCGGGAGTCATCTCCGGCACGCCGACGGCCAGCGGCACCTTCAACTACACAGTGACGATTACCGACACGGGCGGCAATCAAGGCTCGGGCAGATGCTCTCACAAAGGCACACTGAGCTGCTCGATCACGGTAACTCCGAAGGTGAGCGCCACCTGTCTGTGCATCAGCCCAGTCAAGGGTGTGGCCATCACTTCGTCGGCGATGGTGGGCAGCGGCGGCTCAGGCGGCTACACGTTCTTGGCGACGGGTTTGCCGGCGGGGCTGAGCATGTCGTCGAGCGGGGTCATCTCCGGCACGCCGGCAGTGACCGGCACATTTAGCTACACGGTGACGATCACCGACAGCAAGGGGAACAAGGGTACGCTGACTTGCTCGATCACGGTGGTGACGCCGGTGACCGGCACTGCCAAGTGCGCGAACGGCACGAAGGGCAAGGCGGTCACGCCGATAACGATTTTGTGCAGCGGGGGCACAGGCACTGGGTACACCTACAAAGGGACGAATCTGCCTCCGGGCCTGAGCGTCTCGTCGTCGGGGGTCATCTCGGGAACGCCGACCTCGAGCGGGTCGTACAACTACACGGTGACGGTGACCGACAGCGGAGGGCACAGCGGGACGGTGAACTGCATGTCGTCGATTTCGAACTAATTGGCGCCAGCGCCGATGAGCGGAGCCAAACCTTTCTACCCGGCCGCGCCGGTACGCCTTGGGATGGGCTGCTCGACTGCTGCGGAGCGATCACGCTACTGTTGGTGCTCTATCATCTCTATCTGCGTCTCTTCAAGCCGAGGCGGCTGGCCAGGGCTGAGTAGCAATCTTCGCAGTTGCTGCAAGCCGTTCCCAAACAAGCACGGGCGCATCCCGCGAGAGGATGCGCCCGTGCTTGCCTTCCAAGCGAAGGATGAAACCGCCGCAGAAGAGCCTTTCTTACGCGGCTTCTTCTTCCTTTTCCTTGAGTTCCTTGAGTTCTTCGGTCTTGGCCTCTTCCATCTGCTTTTCGAGATCGGCGCGCTTCTTGGCCCTGATCTCGTCGCGCTTCTCGCGCTTGGCGTCGAGCTGCTTTTCGGCGCCGAGCAGTTCGACGAAGGCCTTTTCGCCGCCGTCGCCCTTGCGGAATCCGGTGCGCACGATGCGCAGATAGCCGCCCTGGCGGTCTTTGTAGCGCGGAGCCACGATCTCAAACAGCCGCTCGACCGACTGGTCGGTCATCAGAAAGCTGAGGGCCTGGCGGCGCGCGTGCAGATCGCCCTTCTTGCCCAGGGTGATCATCTTTTCAACCAGCGGACGGACTGCCTTGGCCTTGGCCACGGTGGTCTCCACGCGGTCTTCGATTAGGACGGATGTAGTCAGGTTGCGCAACAGGGCGCGACGGTGGCTGGTGTTGCGTCCAAGTTTGAATCCTGCATTGCGATGGCGCATGGTGGAAACTCTCTTTCGGTAGTCAGTTGTCAGTCGTCAGTTCTCGGTTATCACTTGCCGGTTGCTCCTTACACGGGGCACTTCACTGACAACTGAGAACTGAAAACTGACAACTGCTAAAAGTTTTCGGTCTCGGTGGGCAACTGCAGGTCCACCGAATCCAGCGGCTCGTCCTCGTCGTCGTAGCGGCTATAGTTGGCGGCCAGGGCGGTAGCGGGCGGAATGCTGGTGGGTCCGGGGACGGCATTGCCTTGCTCGTCGATCTTCATGCCCAGCGAGAGGCCCATCTGGGCGAGGATTTCCTTGATCTCGTTCAGGCTCTTGCGGCCGAAGTTCTTGGTCTTGAGCATCTCCGCTTCGGTCTTCTGCACCAGCTCGCCGATGGACTGAATGTTGGCATTCTTCAGGCAGTTGTAGCTGCGGACCGACAGCTCCAGCTCTTCCACCGAGCGATTGAGGTTGTCGTTGCGCAGCAGCGCGCGGCCTTCCTCGCCGCGGCCCTCGGACTCGATCTCTTCCTCGAAGTTGATGAAGATATTCATGTGGTCCTTGAGCAGTTTGGCGGCCAGGCCGACGGCATCGGCGGGCAGCACGGCCCCGTTGGTCCACACTTCCAGGGTGAGCTTGTCGTAGTCGGTGATCTGGCCCAGGCGGGCGGCTTCCACCACATAATTGACGCGGCGCACAGGCGAGTGGACCGAGTCCACCGGGATGAAGCCAATGCCCAGATCGGCGTCGAAGTTCTTGTCCGCGGAGATATAGCCGCGCCCGCGCTTGAGGCGCATCTCCATGTCCAGCTTGCCGCCTTCCGAGAGGGTGGCAATATAGATGTTCTTGTCCAGAATCTCGACGTCGCCGTCGGCTTCAATCATTCCCGATGTAACCACGCCCGGTTGGTCGGCCCTCAGATACAGCGCCTTGGGACCGTCGCCCGCCAGCTTGAAGGGAACCTGCTTGAGGTTCAAGATAATATCGGTCGCGTCCTCGACCACGCCCGAGATGGACTGGAACTCGTGGAGCACGCCCTCGATGCGAATCGCGGTGACCGCCGCGCCTTCGATGGAACTGAGCAGGGTGCGGCGAAGCGCATTGCCGATCGTGGTGCCAAAGCCGCGCTCAAAGGGCTGGGCGCTAAACTTGCCAAAGATGTTGGTGAGCGTCTCGGCATCGACTGCCAGGCGCTTCGGCTTCTGAAATCCTCTCCAAAGCATATCTGTCTCTCGTTTCCCGCGCGGCATGTACGTCGCGATGCATTTTGCGGCGGCCGCGCAAGTTCTCCTTCGGTTGAAATGCAGTTGTCAGTCATCAGTCATCAGTTGTCAGTAAAAGCCCGAAGTAGGAATCGACTGACAACTGAAAACTGAAAACTGACGACTGTTACTTGCTGTACAGTTCGACAATGAGCTGCTCGTTGATGGGCAGATTGACGTCCTTGCGCTTGGGCAAGGAGAGAACGCGGCCCGAGAGGTTTTCAAAGTCGGCTTCCAGCCAGACGGGCACGGGGTTCTGAGCGGCGTACTGCGCGCCCTGCTCCACGATGACCAGCTTCTTGGCGTTCTCGCGGATCTTGATCTCGTCGCCAACATTCACCTGGTAAGAAGGAATGTTCACCTTGCGGCCGTTGATCTCGACGTGGCCGTGGCGAACCACCTGGCGGGCCTGGCGGCGCGAGATGGCAAATCCCAGACGGAAGGCCACGTTGTCCAGGCGGCGCTCCAACTGCTGAATCAGCAGCTCGCCGGTGACGCCGGTGGCCTTGTTGGCCTTCTCATAGTACGCGCGGAACTGGCTTTCCAGCGTGAAATACATGCGCTTGGCCTTCTGCTTTTCGTGCAGTTGCAGGCCGTAGCCCACAATCTTGGCCTTGCGATCCTTGCCGTGCATGCCGGGAGGAAAGTTGCGCTTCTCCAGCGGGCAACGGTCGGACAAGCATTTGGTGCCCTTCAAAAAGAGCTTGGTTGCCTCGCGACGGCAGAGGCGGCAGACTGCTCCGGTATAACGAGCCATTTCTTCTCCTGACTTCGGATGACGGCCGGTTTACGCGCTGTGCGCTTCGTCCCGGCCCGGTTTCAGTTGTCAGTTATCAGTTATCAGTTGTCAGTTATCAAGTAAAGCCCCCTTCGGGCACTCACTGACAACTGACAACTGACCACTGACAACTGCCCCTACACTCTCCGCCGCTTCGGCGGACGGCAGCCGTTGTGCGGCACCGGCGTCACGTCGCGGATGGTGCGCACCTCGACCCCGGCCGCGGCCAGAGCGCGAATCGCCGACTCGCGGCCCGATCCCGGACCCGAAACCCGCACATCGACCGCGCGCAGGCCGTGATCGCGCGCCATGCTGGCCGCGTTCGAGGCCGCCTGCTGCGCCGCGAAGGGCGTACCCTTGCGCGAGCCGCGGAAGCCCAGCGACCCTGAACTCTTCCAGCTCAGCGTGTTGCCCACCGGGTCGGTGATGGTGACGATGGTGTTGTTGAACGTGGCCTGCACGTACGCAATGCCAAACGGCACATTCTTGCGCTCGCGCTTCTTGAACTTCTTGTTCTTTCCGGACTTGCCGGCCGCGGGCTTGCCCGCTCCGGACTTGCCGGCTCCTGCCTTCTGCTCTGCTTTCGCCATTAAGTTTTACCCGTCGCTTTCTTCTTGCCGGCAACTGTGCCCTTGCGCGGGCCCTTGCGAGTGCGGGCGTTGGTGTGAGTCCGCTGGCCGTTTACCGGCAGACCCCGCCGGTGACGCGTGCCGCGATAGCTCTGGATATCGATGAGGCGCTTGATGTGCATCTGGACGTCCTTGCGCAGGTCGCCCTCGACGTTTCCTTCGTCCTCGATCACCTGGCGGATGCGGTTCACCTCGTCCTCGCCCAGATCCTGGACCTTCTTGAAGGCGTCTACATTTGCCTTCGCCAGGATCTTGAGCGCGCGGGGATCCCCGATGCCGAAGATGTATGTGAGCGCGATGCGTGCCTGCTTGTTGCGGGGCAGATCGACGCCAGCAATACGTGCCATTGAAGATTCCTTTGCTGCTTCAGGTTGTGTGCCCCCGGCCTCAGCCGGTTCGCACGGGTTATGCGGAAAAGCCTCCAGAGGTTCATCGCAAGCCTTGACTCAGGCTAACTAGCCTCTTGCCGAGCTATCAGTTATAAGTTATCAGTTCTCAGTTACGAAGCCTCTGCAAGTGGGCTATTGACTGACAACTGAAAACTGACTACTGAAAACTGCCGTGGAGCTTTCCGCGTTCTACCAGCCTCAACTAGCCCTGGCGCTGCTTGTGCTTTGCGTTCTCGCAAATCACCCGCACCACTCCGCGGCGCGTAATGACCTTGCACTTGACGCAAATCTTTTTGACCGATGCACGGACTTTCATCTGTTATTGCCCTTCCTGAAAGCTGCTAGCCACTAGCTTCTAGCTCTACTCTGGTGATGACTTACTGTTTCAACCCCGCACAAACAAGCTAGAAGCTAAGAGCTAGCAGCTACTTGTACCGGTAAACGATCCGTCCGCGATTCAGGTCGTAGGGACTCAACTCCACGGCCACGCGGTCGCCGGGCAAGATGCGGATGAAGTTCTTGCGCATCCTCCCCGAGACATGGGTCAGCGCCTCGTGATTGTTCTCGAGCTTGACCTTGAACATGGCGTTCGGCAGCGTCTCGGTGACCACCGCCATTACCTCAATCGCATCTTCCTTCGACAAACCGCATCCTGCTTCCGCCGGCGCGCCGATGAGCGCCTCCCGGCCTGTTATCCCGAGCGTGCTACTCGGTTAAGACTCTCGCCCCGGTGGCGGTCACCGCCACCGAGTGCTCAAAATGAGCGCTCATGCTTCCATCCGCGGTAACTGCTGTCCAGCCGTCGCCCAGAACCACAACGTCGGCCTTGCCCGCATTCACCATCGGCTCGATGGCGATCACCATGCCGACGCGCAGTTTCATGCCATGGCCGGCTACGCCAAAGTTCGGCACCTGCGGATCTTCGTGCATGTGAACGCCGATGCCGTGGCCCACAAAGTCCCGTACCACCGAAAAACCCTCGGCTTCTACCACCTGCTGCACGGCGAAGCCAACATCGCCCAGAGTCGCTCCCG
>JBEKPI010000090.1:0-14034 GCA_049520855.1 Occallatibacter sp. | reverse complement strand
ACGCGCTACGTACTCTACTGGCAGTTGGCTGAGCTTGGCGTCAAGTGCGATGTGATCGCTCCGACGCTGGTTCCGATGAAGTCCGGCGAGCGGGTCAAGCGCTTGGAGCAGGCGATCACGGAAGCGGTCAAGCTGGCTTCGCCCGAGATACAGGAAGTGGTCAAGGACTTACAGGCATTGCGCGGCGCGGCGCAAATTTCGGCGGTGACGATCGTGGCGGAGTTGGGCAATATCTCTCGCTTTGAAGGCGCTCGGCAGTTAATGGCCTATAGCGGCACGATTCCCAGCGAGGACTCCAACGCAACCCCAACTGTGTCTGAAGCAAAGCCCGTTCCACTAAAGACAACTGCGCATACGACTTTCCCATGCAACATTATCCCTTCTGGATGTGTTGCACTTGGATTTAGAGCGCGCCCAGCATGGAAGGTGGCTTTTTCTTGAGGAAAAAGCCACTTGGCAGCGTGGTTTCGAAACACCAGAATCGAAAATGCCGTAAACACTAGGAACTCCGGTTTTTCCCTTCGCTCTTTGCAGAGAATTAGATTCCACTGGCGCACAATGGCTATTGAGACTCCCAAGCGGCTGAGATGGCGAAGAGAGGTCGAGTGCGGAAAGATGCCGAGAAGGAGCCGGGGATTAGGGGTACCCCTCCCCCCCTTTATATTTTTCAAAACCTTGCAGGTAATTCTTCAGTTAACACAGAGGCCTCTCCCATTCACCCACTACAATCGAATCGATGACCACTGCGACTCACTCCCAACAATTACTCTCGCTCCTCGCCCGCCTCAGCTTCCGCCTCGGACAGTTCAAGCTCTCCTCTGGCGGCACAAGCGACTACTACGTTGACTGCCGGACTACGACGCTTCACGCCGAGGGCGGACGTCTCACCGGCGAGGCGATTCTCGACCTCCTCAACCAGAATCACATCGACGCCGAAGCCGTCGGCGGACTCACGCTGGGCGCTGACCCCATCGTCTCGAACGTGGCCACCGCCAGCGCCTGGCGCGCTCTCTCAAAGCCCGGCGCGCCGCTGCTGCACGGCTTCCTCGTCCGCAAGGCCGAGAAGGCTCACGGCACCGGCCGCCGCATCGAAGGCTTCTGCCGCGAGGGCGCGCGCGTCGTCATCGTGGACGACGTCTGCACCACCGGCGCCTCCACCATCAACGCCATCGAAGCCGCCCGCGAAGCCGGCATGATCGTAGCCGCCGTGGTCTGCATCGTCGAGCGCCAGGAAGCCAATGGCCGCCCCGCCGTCGAGGGTGCAGCTGGTGGCGCGCCATTTCTCAGTTTGTTTACCGCAATCGACGTCCGCGCCGAACACCTCAAGCAGCTTGCAGCCGCCAGTTCCTAGCCAATCGCTTCCGCAAACGCCAATCAGGGCCGGCCCGCATCGCAGACCGGCCCTGCCAGTTGACTCAATTCTCCCACTCGTTGAAACTCTCCGCGAACCTTACCGCAGAGTTGCCGTCTGAGTCGAAGCCCCAGCATCGGGCGTCATATTCTCAAGCAGCCGCACCTCGACACGGCGGTTCTGCTTACGCCCTTCGGCGGTCGTGTTCGGGGCCACTGCCTTGTCTTTGCCGATCCCGATCAGATAGAAGCGGTGCGCGGGAATCTCGTACTTCGACGCCAGGTACTGCACCACCGCGTCGGCGCGGCGCTGGCTCAGCTCATAGTTGTACTGTGCCGGCCCGGTCGAGTCGGTCCCGCCCGTCACTTCAAGAATGAACCCCTTCGCCGAGGCGAGCTGCGCGGCAAAGCTGTCCAGTTGCTCGCGGTCTTCCTTGGCCAGCACAGACTTGTCGAAGCCAAAGGTCACTGCTACGTTGGCCACTGGCTTGTAGTTGTCCAGGCCCTTGACCACGCTCTCCAGCGAATCGGCGCGATGCACCGCGAGGGTGGCGGAGGTCTCGGCATCGCCGGCGGCCTTGCTAGCATTTTGCGCATTTTGATTGGCCGAGTCGGCCGCGCCCTGCGCCTGCCTGATCCCCGCCTGCGCCCGGTCGTCGGTGTCGTGAATCCGGCGGTTATTTTCCGCCGTCTTGCTGTCCAGTTGATTGGTGCGGTCGATCAGAGGCGCGGTCTCGTTGCGCACGTAGTTCTTGGTGGCGCACCCTGTCGCGCCCGCCACCGCCAGCCCCGCCGCCAAACTCAACACTCCAAACCGATATGCGTTCATTGTCCCGTTCCTTTTCTGCCTTGCGCCTTGCCGTGCGGCTCATCCGCCGGCGGTGCTGGCTCTTGCTGCGCTCACTACCATGCATCCCAGGGACCAAACGACCGCACTCTCCTAATCATCTGAAACCAAATGCTTTGTATCCACTGGCACTGCGCCGCCCGTCCGCCCCAACCGTGTATTTCTTACGCGAACCGGTAAGGAATGCGTGCTGAAGGCCGTTACGCGGCCGGGCGCATTGGCAAGTTCGTCCATGTGGATTGCGGCTGCGATTTGAAGTTTGGCTCTGGTTCTCATCAAATGCACAGGAATCTCAGTATTTATGGGGCGTGTCTAAAAGGCCCCGGTCTGCCGTCCCCGCTGCCTTGAATGAGATCTCAAATACAGTTCTTTAGCGGGCTGCGCTCGCTTGCGCAGCCATCCGCTTGGCCTCCGCCTCTCGCGCAAGCACGCGGCGATTGAACTCGTGAATCACGCGCGCGACGTAAGCCCGCGTCTCGCGGTAGGGCGGAATCCCGTGGTACTTCGCCACCGCCTCCGGTCCCGCGTTGTAGGCGGCCAGCGCCAGCGACAAGTTGTCGTGATAGAGGGTGAGCAGTGAGTCCAGGTAAGCCGTCCCGCCGCGCACGTTCTCCTCCGGCTTGAAGCTGTCGTCCACGCCCAGATCCTTGGCGGTGCCGGGCATCAACTGCATCAGCCCGCGAGCGCCGGCGGGACTGACAGCGCGAGCGTTGCCGCCGCTCTCGGCCTTTACCAGGCTGGCCAGCAGGTCCACGTCCAGGTTGTGCTCATGGCCGGCCTTGGCGAGCATCTCCCCCAGATCGGCCGGAGAGAGCTTTCCGTCGGCGCCGGTTTTGGGAGCTGCCGTGGGTGCCGTATGTTTCACTTCAGGCGGCGCGGGAGGATCGGGAACCGTCTCGACGCTGGCAATATCTTCGGGCAGGCGTTCAATGTAGTTGTCTTCGCCCGCGCTCAGGTAAAGCCGCACCCGGCTCTCCACCTGTGCGTGATGATGGCAGTCGATCGCGAATCCGTTGCGCAGCGTCACGCGCTCGCCGGCACGCGCCGCCGGGGCCAAAGCCCCGAGCGCCACCACCGTAATGAGAACACGTCCGCACATCTTCAATCCCGCTCCCACAATCTTACCGTCCGGTCACACTTTAGCGGAAGCGCGCCTTGCCAGCATCTGTTCCAGCACCACGGCCACGCCATCCTCGTCGTTAGGCGGTGCCTGCTTCCAGCCGCGCATCTTCGCCATGGTTCGCAGTTCGACCGCCGCATTGCCCATCATCACGCCCTGCCCGGCCCACTCCAGCATCTCCACATCGTTCCAGTTATCGCCGATGGCCATCGTCTCTTTGCGGTCCACGCCGAGGCGGGCCGCCAACCGCTCCAGCGCCGAACCCTTCGAGACACCCTGCGGCAACAGATCCAGAATCGACAGATCGCGCCCCGGATACTCGGTCTTGACGCACTCGCAGCAACTACCCCATTCGCTGGCCTTCACCGCCTGCTCGGCCTTGCGCATCTGGCTCAGGGGGCCGGCCGCCATGCCCTGAATCGGGTCTTCACCGTCGATTAGCGCATCTTCCAGCGGCTTGACCACCTCAATCGCGTTGCGGTTGGCCTCGACCCACAGGGCGATGCGCCCATGCGCCTGATCGAGATCCTCCAGTACCAACTCTCTGCGGCCCGGACGGTCAAAGGTAAAAACCACCGCCCCAAACGGCCTCAGCAGCCCGCAAAGTCCCCGCGCCACCCGCGACTCGAGGTGGCTGCAATCGATGGCGTCGCCGCCCAATGTACGGACCACTGCACCATTGGACGTAATCAGGGGCATATCCGCTCGAAGCCCGTGGCCTTCCAGCAGTGGCGCGGTATAAGCCGTGCGCCGGCCGGTGGCGATAGCCACTGTGATGCCCGCCCCCTGCACCGCCTTGAGCGCCCGCGCCGTACGGGCCGTCAGCGCCTGTGCAAAGGTTGGCAGCAGAGTGCCGTCCATATCGATGGCCACAAGGCGAACGAGAGGGTGCATAGCTTCAGTGTATCGGGCCGCGCTTGCGGCGCGGCCATCTGCCCGCGGCGGACCGATCAGGTAAGCTGTTGGAATATGGAACGCATCTGTAGCCATTGTCACGCCGAACTTGCCCATGACACGGTCGCCGACTGGTGCCCGGCCTGTGGCGGCGCGCTGCTATTGCGGGCCAGTCTCCCTGCCGAGAGCTCAGCCCCACCACCGGTCGTTGATCATCGCGGCATCGTGCTGCCGCGCCGTCATGCGCTGGGCGGGATCATTACTCCGCAATAGGCAGTCCGCAGACCAATCGGGCAGCGTACGCCATCGCCTGAGACAGGCGAAAGAACTCAGAATCTACCCGTAGGATGCGCTTTTAGTAGCGCCGCTCTCCAGAGCGGCTGTTCTGGCGGCGTCCACGCCGCCAGAAGCCGAGTGCGGGCCAAGAGGCCCACACGACAGCCGACCTGGAGGTCGGCGCTACCTATACTCGGATAAGCTCTCAGATCGCTCGATCCGGATGAGCCTCCTCCTCCGGCTCCGCCGACCCCGCAAAAGCAGGCAGAGGAAGGCGACCCGTCCAGTTCGCCCAGCCCCAGAAAACTGCGGTTGTCGAACTTAACAGGCCCGCGACGGCGCCGATAACGCGTGGGTCGTAGTGCATCGAGGCGATGCCCGCGCCCATCATCGACACCATCATCATGGTCCATGTAAAAGTCTCAATGGTCGCGAAGACCCGCCCTCGATAACGGTTGGCGACTGTGCGCAGCAGATAGGAGTAGTTGAGCACCGAGTTGATCGCCATGCCGAAGCGCGACAGGAAGATGAAGAGCAGCGCCAGTTCAAACTGCTGCGCGCGGCTAAACAGGACATACGTGATGCCATACAAGACAAAGTCGATAAAGACAATCAGCTTGTAGCCGTTGAATGAGAGCCGCTTGCCGAGCCAGTGTGCAGCGACTCCGCCCGACAGCAGCCCCAGGCCGGCGCAGCCCCAGATCAAGCTGATGCCCGCGGCGCCCCGGTTGAAGACCACTTCGCCGAAGAGCGTGAAAAGTATCTGCGCGGCTCCGCCGCCTGTGGCCCAGCCCACCGAAAGCAGCGCGATGGCAAAGACAAGCGGAACCGAACGCATGTAGCGCAGCCCTTCGCGATACTCATCCAGCGGGCGGATTTCATCTCCGGCCGGTATCTTGCGTGCGGCGCGAAATCCTGTGGCATCCGGAGCGCGCAGCCGCCCGATGCACCAGGCGGAGAAGACAAACGAAAGCGCGTTGAACGCGAACGCCCATTTGTACCCGATGGCGATTACGGTGGCGCCAAAAAACGTTCCCACTGTCAGCGTCATCCACTGCGTGGTTTGCGTCAGCGAGTTTGCGGTATGGAGCTCTTCGGAACTGACAATCGTGGGCAGGATCGCGGCGCGGCCCGCGGTAAAGAAAGGCGAGGCGGCCATCAGCAGCGCGCTGAAGGCATACAGCGCCCAGACGCGGTGCGATACGACAGCAAAGATGAAGCCGAGAGCGACGAACGCGCGGATCAGATCGCTGGCGATCATGATCCGCTTGCGATCCCAGCGATCGAGCGCCACGCCGGCCAGCGACCCCATGGTGATCGCCGGAATGGCGCGCGCCAACAGTACGCCGGCCACCACCATGCCCGAATGGGTAAGCTGCATGGCCAGCGCGAAGACGGCGATGCTGTTGAAGTTATCGCCGATTTCGCTGACAACCTGGCCCGCCCACATGAAGCGATAGTTGCGATTCCGGCGGAGCAGTTGGAAAAGTTCGCCCATCAACCAGCCAGAGTCCGCGAAGTTTTGGACGAGCGAGCCAAGGCACTGTGTCTCATCTCTATAAGCGTATCAAAGCCCGGATAGACTGTCCGATGTCCCGCGGACTTCGCGTCGCAAGTATGGCTCAGCCCCGGCAGTCCGGTTGCAGAGCATCGCTGTCAGGGATTCGTATCGAGCCCGACCGCCTCGGCCAGCCGCGCCTGCCGCTCATCGAAGGTCCAGAATCGCTCCGCCTTCAGCTCCAGCGCGCAGGCCACATGGAGTGAGTCCAAGGTGCGAACGCCGAGAGTGGGGCCGTGCATCTCGGCGAGTTGGATACTGGTCTCCCATAGCCTTTCGGGTAAATTGGCCGGAATCCAGACTCGGCCCCTGCAATCCCGTTGGAAGTTATTCCATGCTTGCCTGGCTTCCATCGGAGAGAAACGTCCTCGAAACACCTGCTGGTAGAGCGCATGCGCAAACTCTGCTCGATTGAGAGGCGTTATCAAGACGCCGGGAGCCGCGCTCATGCGGCGGTCTGCTTCCACGGAGTGGGCGCCGCCAAGATAGCTGGAGGCTAGAAAGCTCGAATCCGAATAGACCGTCAAAAGCGGTCCTCCCTATCGGCGATTAGATCCTCTACGATCGGGAAGACACGGTCTCCGAAGATGGCGCGGCGTCGGGCGGCAAAATCCGGCCACTCGACAGGGCGCGGGCGCGGCGGGGTTCGAGGCACAAGGTCGCCTAATACTTCTTTCCGCTCGCGCACTTCAATCTGTACCCCGGCCTTGAGCCAGGCTTTGACCTGGCGGGTGTCGCGGAGCTGTCGTAGGGTTATGCTCTGCATAATCCAAATGTGACACAAAATGTGTCACGTTGTCAATGGGCCGAGAGCGTCACATTGCGGACAAATGAATACGGGCCTTCTGGATTATCTTCCCATCCCCTACCGGCTGCGTTCGCCAGTTTTGAGAGTCTCATGATGTCTGTTTGGCGGATGGAATTTGTAACTTCACATCTTGAAATGTCTAGGGTCTTAGCTCCGATTTTCTGCAAGTATTCTGACACTGCCGCCGCCTCAACCAGAACTTTTCCCGATCCGGCCCAGTGGCGATCTTCGCCATTCTTTTTTACGCCAGAGACCCAAAATGATTCACCAGTTTCCATATCAACGTAATTACCACCCGATTCACCGCGTCGCTGTCCCTTCAGCTTCATTAATCCTCGGCCATTGAAGTACAGCGTCCGACCGCTCTTCGAGGAAGTCACATAGCCAATCCAAGCGGGACCATTATCGGAATGGCCGCTCTTAAGCTCGATGTACTTGAGAGTCTTCACGATTCAAAGTGTGCCACATCAACGAGACATTGACAATGGACGCAATTGAACTATTTTCTCGATCCGTCACTCGTACCGCAGCGCCTCTGCCGGCAAGATACTTGCAGCCGCCGATGACGGATACAGCGTGGCCAGCAGCGAAATCCCTATCGAGACGACAGCCACAATCAAGCCATCCAGCGGACGCGGCGCAAACGGCAGCGTGTCGATGGAATAAACCTCAGCCGAGAGATGGATGAAGTGATAATGCCCGCCGGCCCATGCGGCGGCGTAGCCGAGTGCCATACCAAGCGCTGTCCCGATGAGGCTGATCAGCAGGCCTTGCAGCAGGAAGATGCGCCGGACTTGTCCGGGTTGCACGCCGAAGCTCATCATCACGGCGATGTCCCGCGTCTTCTCCATCACCATCATGGTGAGCGCGATGAGAATGTTGAGCGCGGCGACGATCACGATCAGCGCAATGACGATGAATGTGACCACCTGCTCCAGTTTGAGGGCGCGGAAGAGTTCGCGGTTCTGCTCCATCCAGTTGGTGGTCATGTAGCCCTTGCCCGCTGCCTCTTCGATGGCCTTGCCGATCTGCGGCGCGCGGTCCAGGTTGTCCACCTTGAAGCTGATCACCGAGAGCAGGTCCGGCTCGCTGAATAGCTCTTGCGCGTCGGCCAGGCGCATGAAGGCCATGGCCGCGTCGTACTGATAAAAGCCCGACTGGAAGATGGCGGCGACCCGGAAGCGCTGGTACTTGGGCGCAAGGCCGAGCGGCGTCAGTTCGCCCTGCGGGCTGGTGACGAGCACAGAGTCGCCCACCTGCGCGCCGATGGTCTCGGCAAGGTCTTTGCCGAGCATCAGAGGCGGATAGGGCTTGTTGATTGAGCCTTGATTGGGAAACAATTGCGCGTCGCGGCTGGCCGCCTGCGGATCGAGATCTTTGGCCGAGCCGGAGGTGATGGTGTCAAGCAGGCTGCTGACCGTCCGTTCTTCAGATGGGATGATGCCCTTGATCAGCGCGAAGCCGGCGCGCGGCCCGCGCGAGACCAGCACCTGCCCGTAAATTCCAGGCGCGTCGGCTGTCACGTGCGGCACGTGGCGCAGTCTTTCCACAAGCGGCTGCCAATCGCGAATGCCGTCCGACTGAACGCGCATCAGGTCTACATGCGCTGAGGCGCCCAGCAGCCGGTCTTGCAAGTCGCGCCTCATCCCATTAGTAATGGCCAGCGCAATGATCAACGCGGCCACTCCAGCCGCCACGCCCGCGATCGAGATGGTGGTTACCACGCCCACCACCGCCTGCCGCCGCTTGGCCTTGAGGTAGCGCGCCGCTATATAGAGTTCGAATCGCATTCAATCTGCCATGAGATTTCTGAGCAAGTTCTTGTTGTGAAAGCGTCATTCTCGCAGGGGCTTAAGCCCACTTTCATTTTGCGGCTTTCGCGGCACGACAAAAGTCGTGCCCTGATACAAAACTGGCCCCTATTTTGTTTCTGCAGCAATCACCGTCTTGGCCACGCCCACGTTGTCGTACCGGTCGTACGCGCGGACGGCGATCAGATGCTCGCTGGCAATAGCCTCCGCGGGCACGGGAATCGAAACGTCATAGTGCTCGCGCTTTGCGTCCGAGATAGCGCCCAACGGCTCGATGTACTGCCACGGCCCGGCATCCAGCGAGTACTCGGCGCGAGCGATGGGCGAGAAGGCATCTTCGGCATCGAAGTTCACGCGAATCTGCTTTGCGCACGGCAGATGCTTGCATGGAGCATCTCCGAGAGACGCATGGACCGCAGAGATCGCCGGGGGCGTAGTGTCCACCTCGAAGCGCTCGCTCACCTTCTCGCCGCTGAGGGCTTCGGCGGGCGTATGCGAGGGCGCATCGCTGGCGACGATCTTGACCTGATAGCCGCCATCGGGGATCAGCGTCGCGTCAAAACTGTAAGCCTTGTCACTGATGTCAGCCTTGAGCAGCCGCCAGACGCTCTCGCCGTCGCCGCGCAGATAGAGCGCGTAGCTCAGGTCATCGCCGTTGTCGTCGTGCGCCGCCCAGCGAACAGTGATGGCGGTGCGGTCTTTGGCGGCCTGCAACGGTGAGGCCGAGCCGGCATCGTAGGAGATTCCGGCGTTCTGCCCTGACGAGGGAAAAGCAATGTTGACCTGTGGCGGCTGGTTGCCCATCTGGCTCTGCGGATTCCATCGCGCGCCCGGCACAACTACCAGATCGTCCACCACCGGAGCGGCGTTGACCGGCAGATAGTTGACTCCCACAGATCCCAGCGAACCGCCCAAATGCAGCACCGCCTTCCACTGTAGGAAGCGTCCGGCCGGCGATGCCACGGCACCGTCTTTGAGCGCCTGCCAATCGCTCCAGCCTCGCACCGGCTGCTCGACGTTGCCGGTGCGGGTCAGCAACTCGTAGTTGGCCGAGCCGGGTTCGGCCTCGACACGGCCAAAGCGAGCCAGCGCGCCGGTATCGAGTACATCACTGGCGTACTCGTGCTTGTCGGCGCGACCCAGCAAAACCAGCTTGCCGGTATTGCCTGTTCCGATCAGAACGTCTCCCGCGCCCGCGCCTTGCACGGTCTCCAGGCACAAGCCCTGCTGCGCCTCAAGGTGGGCGATGTCGGCGTAGCTGCCGTCCTCTTGAATTCTGAAAACGCGTCCGCGGTTGCCAGTGAGCGCCAGCAGGCCGTCGGGCCGCGCGGCCAGTGCATACACAATCTCATCCTTGCCGGCCCAGAGCTTGCGCGGCGCTTGAGCGGTGTCTCCCACGGAGGGGGCAAG
This sequence comes from Occallatibacter sp., assembly GCA_049520855.1. Lineage (GTDB taxonomy): Bacteria > Acidobacteriota > Terriglobia > Terriglobales > Acidobacteriaceae > Telmatobacter. The sequence continues at coordinate 3,960 of JBEKPI010000090.1, read as the reverse complement.
CGCATAAATCTCGCTGCCTTCTGGCACCGAGACGCTGGCGTTGGCCGCCACCAGCGAACCCGGCTGAACAATGGTGATGCTGATCGAGGCGCCTCCCTGCACGGCCAGGGGCGGCAGCGGGTTATGGCTCTTGTCGCCCACGCTTGCCGCATAGATCGTCCCGTTGGCGCCCACGGCCACTGAGGTGATCTCACGGCGCGGAGCCTCGAAGAGCACGTAGCCCTTGCCCTCGGGATTGATGCGGTAGACCAGCCCCGAGCCGTCCGTGCCGGCGATCAGGTTGCCCTGCGCATCCCACGCCAACGCGCGAATGTGCTCCTCGTCGCTCTTGAAGAACTCCTCCGGCTTGGCGTCAGGCTTGGCCGGATCCACCCGATAGACGGCTGCAGGACCGCCTGTGGCGATGTAGAGCCTTCCGGCGGCATCGAAGGTCATGTCCCAGATGTAGTGCGACTTTGCCTCTGCCTTTCCATCGCCGGTCCTTGCCGCGTCCAGTCCCGCTTTTGCTTCGTCCAGTTTGGCGGCATCGAAGACCACCGTGGCGCTCGTCTCATCCTGTTTGGCAGCGGCATCGGCCTTCAGCTTGTAAACCTTGCCGCTGGGAAGCGTAGCCGCGTAGAGCGCACTGTCCGGCCCGAGGCGCACGACCTGCACGGCCAGGTCTTTCGTCTCGAAGAGCGTAGCCGGCTTGCCGTCTTTTCCTACGCGCAGCACAGTGGCCGGCGAGCCTGTTCCAAGATAGGCAATGCCAATCTTGTCTACAGCAACCGACCAGACGTACGTCGAGGGCGTGGTGAGCATCTCGCTCAACCCCGGCCCCTCGCGCAACTGCCCGTCGCTGGTCAGCGCAACGCCCTGCGGCGTGCCCTTCTCAAACTCCTCCAGCCGCGACTGAGTCCACAGGTGCGTACCCTGGGCGACGGCCAACCGCGAGACGGCAAATGGCCCAAGAGTGACAACAGACGCGAAAAAAAGCAACGCGGACCGGGAGCGGCAAATCGTGAGGGAAGGAAAAAACATTCTGCCGTTGAGTCTACTAAAGTTGGCCGCCGGGACATAGTACCGGGGAGCGTGACGAGCAGGTTGCGGCCATGGGAGCGTCTACCGCGCAGCCGAAGCGTGCAGCAGTTGCGAGGCCAGGGAGCAAAGCCCCTGGCGGAAGACCTCGCGCACCGCTTCCGGGGTCCAGGCGGAGGCTTCCGGCCCGCCATGCGCCTGAATCAGCTCAGCCGTCTCCACAGCCGTGAACCCGGCCACCGCGCGCAGCACAAAGACCGTGCGCATCGCCGTCGGCAGGCCTTCCAGCCACTGCCTCACACGGTCGCGCTCCGGCCCGGCAAGCATGTTCTCCAGCTCTTCGGTGGAAATGCCCGCTGAAGCCAGGTCGTCGTCCTCGATGCAGGTTGAGGCCGGCGCAACTCCTTCCGGCGCGGCCAGGCTGCCAGGGTCGCGCTCGGCGAGCAGTTCCAAGGCTGCGCTCGCCAGCGCCCGTCGGCTGCTCATGCGCGCCACGGCGGGATCCTGGCAGACGGAAACCTCCGCATCGGCAACCGCCGTCTCCACCAGCCGCACGCTCGCCTCGCCCTCGCCCACCAGCATCGAGGCCAAGCTGTAAAGCTTTGCGGCGATCCGATCAAAGACATCGTCCGGGCCTTCCAGAGCTTTGGCGGCCGTGGCTTCGTCTTTGGGCTGGCCATCAAGCAGGCCATAAAAGACCTCGGCGCCGGCAGGGGGCGACTGAGGCGTCATGTGATCGGGCTCCAGGATCGGCGCATCGGGCATGGCAACGGCTCCTTTCGAGAACATGGAAACAGACTGGATCTGCCTCTATCCTCAACCCGCCGGGCCACGCCGGTCAATGCGACTTTAGCGATGTGCCGGGGAGCGCCCGCATCCGGTACACTGGCGGGAATCCAGTAAGGCTGGCGAGGAACCTGACCAATGTCTCTGCTCTATGCCGTTGTTTTGGCCGTGATTGTGGTTGTGCTGCTGGCGGTGGCGCTCTATCGCAGCTCCCAGGTAAAGACCAAGGCCGACTATCTGGTGGCGGGACGGTCGCTGCCGGCCTGGGTGCTGGTGCTTACGCTGCTGACCTCGTGGATCGGCGCTGGGAGCCTGTTTGCCGGGGCCGAGAACGCCTACAAGAACGGCTTTGCCGCGCTGTGGCAGCCGGCCGGCGGCTGGCTGGGGCTGCTGCTGATCTACTTCATCGCGCCGCGGGCGCGGAAATTTGCTCAGTTCACGCTACCCGATCTGCTCGAGGTTCGCTATAACCAGACGGCGCGCGTGCTGGGGACCATCGCAATCGTTCTAGCGTATGTGGGCATCACCAGCTACCAGTTCAAGGGCGGCGGCGACGTGCTGCACCTGATCTTTCCCGACGCGGTATCGCCGGAGCTGGGCACCTATATCATTGCCGCCTTCGTCATCGTCACCACGGCGCTGGCCGGGATGTCGTCGGTGGCCTACATGGACGTGGCCATCGGCACGCTGGTCACGGTGATCTGCATCATCGCCGCGCCGTACCTCTTTTTCCAGGCCGGCGGCTGGGCCGGGCTGCACGCGTCGCTGCCGCCGCAGTATTTTCAGGTGCTGGGCAACTACCAGATGAGCCCCGAGCATGTGCGGCAATCCGTGGGCATGGGGGTTGTCCACGGCCTTGAGTTCCTGGTTCCTGTTCTGCTGCTGATGCTGGGCAACCAGGTGATGTACCAGAAATTCTTTTCGGCAAAATCGGAGAAGGACGCGCGGATTTCGGTCATCGGGTGGATTCTGGGTACTGTGGTGCTGGAGACGCTGATAGTGGCCATTGCGGTCTTCGGGCGGGCGCTTTATCCAACGGGAGAAGTGGCGCTGCATCCGCGCGAAGTCATCCCCTATACGGCGCGGCATGGTCTGCCTGCGGTGCTGGGCGCGGTGCTGCTGGGCGCGGTCTTTGCCAAGGTGATCTCCACGGCTTCGAACTACTTGTTTTCGCCTGCGACCAACTTGGTCGAGGATGTTTTTGTGCGCTACATTGCGCCCGGGGCGTCGAACAAGCGGGTGCTGATCGTTTCGCGGCTGGCCGTGGTGCTGCTGGGCTGCTGGGCGCTTTATCAGGCGGTCTATGCCGAGAGCATCCTGCAGAAGATGCTGTGGGCCTACACGATTTACTCGGCGGCGCTGACGCCGGTGGTGCTGGCGGCTTTCTATTCGAAGCGGGTGACGGCGTGGGGCGCGGTGGCGGCCATCGGGACAGGCACAGTGGTCACTCTGGTCTGGGACATCCAGGCGGTGAGGGATCGCTTTCCGCATATTCTGGCCGATCACGATGCGATTTTCCCGGCGCTGTTTGCGGCGGTGGCGGCGATGATTTTGGTGAGCTTGTTTACGGTCAAACCGTCGCTGGCGCAGTTGGCGCAGTTTTCGGATTAGGGCTGTTCATGAGCTGCCCGAATCCTGAAGATGGCTGCGCGGGCGGAGTTCCCCGAAGAAAAAACCTTGGCGGCAACACGGAACGGCCTTACACTGGCGGTGTAAACTCTGTGACGCCATGCCTGTCGCCCAATTGACGCTTGAAATCCGCATCGAGCACGCCCAGTCGCTCAAGGACCGGCGGCAGGTAGTGCGCTCGCTCAAGGACCAGTTGAAGCAGAGTTTCAATATCTCCGTGGCCGAGATGGACGAGGCGGTCACGTGGCAATCGGCGACTATTGGCGTGGTGGCCATCTCCCGCTCACGCGACTATCTGCACGGCCTGATCGAAGAAGTAGAGCGCGCCGCCCGCCGAATGCTCAACGAACTCGGCGCCGAGCTGGCTGACGCCTTCTGGGACTATATCGAGAGCTAACAGCGAAGACGCCGGGTCTTGCTGCCGACTTACCCTTGCAAAGTCAAACTTCCGTGCGCTACTCTAGGCGAGTCTTGGTGGATACCCCGTCCATTCCATTCCCAAACCCTGAAGAGATCGAGGAGACGACG
>JBEKPI010000089.1:0-14106 GCA_049520855.1 Occallatibacter sp. | reverse complement strand
AAGGAGCGCAACGGCAGTTGGCTGATCACCGCAGACCACGGCAACGCCGAGCAGATGGTGGACCCGGTGACCGGCGGCCCGCACACCGCGCACACCACCAACCCGGTTCCCCTGATCTACGTGGCCGAAGAAGCTCCGCACTACCGTCTGCGTCCTGACGGTTCGCTGCGCGACATCTCGCCCACGCTGCTGAACATTCTCTCGCTGGGCCTGCCCAAGGAGATGACCGGAGGCGACTTGCGCGTACCGCTGGCAAAGTAACTCCGGCATAACTCGAACAACAAAGGCGAAGCCGATTGCTGCTTCGCCCTTGTTCTTTTCCGCAACCGGCAGCGGTGCGAAGAGTTATACTGGCCCGGCATGAGCGTATCCTCTGCAACAGACTTCCTCGCAATCGGAGGGCAGAGGCCTCGGGCAAGTCCGCTCAACAGAGTTCGCAATGGAGGATGTGTGAGGAATCTCCTGTGCAAGATGCTTCTCTTAGCAGTGGTGCCAGTTGCTTGGTCACAGTTGCCACAGCCCGCGACGGGCAAAGCTACGTCGAAGCCGCCATTTGCTCGCGAATGGTGGCTCAATTCGGACGCGGAAGAGCGATCTGGATTTCTCAATGGAGTTGCCGACTGCTTGACGTGGACGGCGCATAAAAAAGGGTTTAACGCAACGCCAGAGCAGATCATGGACAAGATTGATAAGTTCTACAAATCGCATTCCGGGTCGGCGAGTCTCAACGTCATAGATGTGTGGCGGAAAGTGGGAAATGAGCCCGAAGCCGACGAGGCTGCGGAAGGCCAAGGCGAGACCTGGAAGAATGCACACTGGTATCTGAATGGCGATTGGTGGATGCAGGCTGGCGAAGCTGAGCAACTTGGGTTCGTGGAGGGTTATCTCTGGTGCCTGAGAACCCAGGTTCCCGCTACGACTGAAAGCTACTCGGGCTCCGCTGATTCATACCGCCGCAGGATCGATGCTTTTGTGAGAGCGCATCCCAAACAGGGCAATGAAGCCGTTGCTGTGACCCTGCGCAGGTATCGAGACCACGAGGATGCTACTGCTCCAAAGTGAACTAACGTTTCTACAATGCCTCAGATGGCAGGCGGTTGAGTGGCCATCGTCTCCGCATCGGGAACTACGCGCTTCTCGAAAGAGAGCAACTGCTGCAACTCTGTGGGCAGTGCGGAGAAGGGCATCGCTCGTGCAAAGTCCTCGTCGGTCCACTCGGGATTTTCGTCGTCGATCAGTCCGGGTTCCGGAGCTCTCATGACGTCTCCTCTCTCTTCGATTGGCTCTTCGCCTCACGCAAGCGCGTGATGCCGCTGCGGCACGGATTCTTCGATGGTGGCCAGGTAGCGGTCAACCGCCGCAGCGGCCTTGCGGCCTTCGCTGATGGCCCAGACGACCAGCGATTGCCCGCGGCGCATATCGCCGGCGGCGAAGATGTTCTCGACCGAGGTTTGGTAGTCGGCGTTAGTGGCCACGTTGCCGCGGTTGTCGAGAGCCACGCCGAACTGCTCGATCATGCCCGCGCGAACTGGCCCCAGGAATCCCATGGCCAGCAGCACCAGATCGACATCGAGCGTGAACTCGGAGCCGGGAATGGGTTCGAACTTCGGCGGAGGACCGACGCGGACGGCGTGCAACTGCTTGACGTTGCCTTCCTCATCGCCGGTGAACTTGATGCTGTTGATGCTCCAGTCGCGGATGCCGCCCTCCTCATGCGCGCCCTCGGTGCGCAACTGCAAGGGCCACATCGGCCAGGGGGTTGATGCCGCCCGCTTCTCAGGCGGCCTGGGCATGATCTCGAATTGGTGGACGCTCAGAGGTTTCTGGCGATGGCTGGTGCCGAGGCAATCCGCGCCGGTGTCGCCGCCGCCGATGATCACCACGCGCTTGCCTTCGGCGAGAATAGCCAGCGAGGGATCGACGGAGTCGCCTTCGCAACGGCGATTCTGCTGCGGCAGGAACTCCATCGCGTAGTGAATGCCCTTGAGCTCACGGCCGGGAATCTTGAGGTCGCGGGGCTGCTCCGCGCCGCCGCACAGCAGGATGGCGTCATAGTGTTCGGTGAGCGCTTCGACGGGCACGTTGACGCCGACGTGGGCGTTGGTCACAAAGGTGACGCCCTCGGCGCGCATCTGCTCGATGCGGCGGTCGACGACGCGCTTCTCCAGCTTGAAGTTGGGAATGCCGTAGCGCAGCAGCCCGCCGATGCGGTCGGCCTTCTCATAAACGGTGACCGAGTGCCCAGCGCGGCGCAACTGCTGCGCGGCGGCCAGGCCGGCCGGCCCACTGCCGACAATGGCGACGCGCTTGCCGGTATTCTGCTCGGGCGGCTCGGGATGAATCCAGCCCTCGTCCCAGCCGCGATCGACGATGCTGCGCTCCATCAGCTTAATGGAGACGGGCGGCTGGTCGATGCCCAGTACGCAGGCAGCCTCGCAGGGAGCGGGGCAGATGCGGCCGGTAAACTCGGGAAAGTTGTTGGTGGCGTGAAGGCGGCGGATCGCGGCCTCCCAGCGGCCGGTGTAGGCCAGGTCGTTCCAGTCGGGAATCAGGTTGTTGACTGGGCAGCCGGTGTGGCAGAAGGGGACGCCGCAATCCATGCAGCGCGCGCCCTGCTCGCGCTGCTTCGCTTCGGGGAAAGGCTCGTAGATCTCGAACCAGTCCTGCACGCGATCCTCGACCTTGCGGCGGACGGGTTGTTCGCGTTCAATCTCCAGGAATCCTGTCACCTTACCCATGCTGCACCTCTGCCGTAGCCGCCACCAGAGGCGACGAATTTGTGGGAGAAGAATAAACCTTTTCGGCGCGCGGTACGCCGAGGACGCGCTTGTACTCGTGCGGGAAGACCTTGATGAAGCTCGGCTGCGCGCCCGCCCAGTGCTCCAGAATCCAGGCGGCGCGGGGGCTTCCGGTCAGGTCGCGGTGGCGTTCGAGCAGGCCGCGCACCTCGGCCACATCGGAGGCTGAAATCAGCGGCTCCAGATCGACGCTGGACTGGTTGCAGCGGCGTACGGTGAAGTCGCCGCGCTCGTCGTAGACAAAGGCGCGCCCGCCGCTCATGCCGGCGGCGAAGTTGCGTCCGGTTTTTCCGATCACCACCACCGTTCCGTTGGTCATGTATTCGCAGCCGTGATCGCCCACGCCCTCGACCACCGCGGTCGCGCCGGAGTTGCGCACCGCAAAGCGCTCGCCGGCGATGCCGTTCAAGAAGACTTCGCCGCTGGTTGCGCCGTAGAGCACCACGTTGCCCACCAGGATGCTCTCTTCAGGCAGGAAGCTGGAGGTCTTGGGCGGATAAGCGATGATGCGCCCGCCTGAGAGCCCCTTGCCTAAATAATCATTGGAGTCGCCTTCCAGTTCCAGCGTCACGCCGTTCGGCACGAATGCGCCAAAGCTCTGGCCAGCCGAGCCTGAGAATTTGAAGTGGATGGTTCCGTCCGGCAGGCCAGCCGAGCCGTAGCGGCGGGCGATCTCTCCGCCCAACATGCCGCCGACGGTGCGGTGTACGTTGCGGATGGCGAAGCTGGCCTTCACAGGCTTTTGCGACCCAAGCGCCGCGGCGGCGGCCTCAATGAGCTTGTGATCGAGCGCCTTGTCGAGGCCGTGATCCTGATCGCACGATTTGCGGCGCGCCACGCGCGAGGGCAGCGTGGGCGCATAGAGGATCGAAGAGAGATCGATCCCCTTGGCCTTCCAGTGCGCGTCGGCGATGGCGGCGTCGATCTTGTCCACGCGGCCCACCATCTCATCGACGGTGCGGAAGCCCAGCTTGGCCATATGTTCGCGCACCTGCTCGGCGATGAAGAAGAAGAAGTTGACCACGTGCTCGGGTTGGCCTGTGAAGCGCGCGCGCAGAACGGGATCCTGCGTTGCAATTCCCACCGAGCAAGTGTTGAGGTGGCACTTGCGCATCATGATGCAGCCCATGGTGATCAGCGGCATGGTGGCGAAGCCGAACTCCTCCGCGCCCAGCAGCGCCGCAATGACCACGTCGCGGCCGGTCTGCAGCTTGCCGTCGGTCTGCACCTTGATGCGGCCGCGCAGGTCGTTGAGCAGCAGCACTTGTTGAGTCTCGGCCAGGCCGAGTTCCCACGGCAGCCCCGCGTGCTTGATGGAGCTGAGCGGCGACGCGCCGGTGCCGCCGGTGTCGCCGGAGATAAGCACCACATCGGCATGCGCCTTGCTGACGCCCGCCGCAACCGTGCCAACGCCCACTTCAGAGACCAGCTTGACGGCGATGCGCGCCTGAGGATTGACATTCTTCAGGTCGTAGATCAGTTGCGCAAGGTCTTCGATGGAATAGATGTCATGGTGCGGCGGCGGCGAGATCAGGCCCACTCCTGCAATCGAGTGGCGAACCTTTGCGATCACCTCATCGACTTTGTGTCCGGGCAATTGTCCGCCCTCGCCGGGCTTTGCTCCCTGCGCCATCTTGATCTGCAACTCGTCGGCGTTGACCAGATAATTTGTCGTCACGCCGAAGCGGCCGCTGGCCACCTGCTTGACAGCCGAGCGGCGCGAGTCGCCGTTGGCGTCGGGCGTGAAGCGCTCTTCCTCTTCGCCGCCCTCGCCGGTGTTGGACATACCGCCCAGCCGGTTCATCGCGATGGCCAGCGTCTCGTGCGCCTCTTTGCTGATCGACCCGAAACTCATCGCGCCGGTCGTAAAGCGCTTGACGATCTCCTTGGCCGGCTCGACTTCGTCCAGCGAAAGGGGGGTGTCGGAGTAGTTGAGCTTGAGCAGGCCGCGCAGCGTGCACAGTTGGCGGTTCCGATCGTCCAGCAGATCGGTGTACTCCTGGAAGGTGGCCGGATTGTTAGCCCGCACGGCGATTTGCAACTTGCTGATGGTGGCCGGATTGATCGAGTGGTACTCGCCATCCACACGGAACTGATAGTGGCCGCCCACCACCAGCTCGGTTTCAGACTCGGTCAGCGGCTGGAAGGCGTACTCGTGCTTGAGCAGCGCCTCGCGCGCCAGCACTTCCAGGCCGACGCCCTCGATGCGCGATGCGGTGCCGGAGAAGTAAGCGTCGATCAGCGACTGGTTGAGCCCGACGGCCTCGAAGACCTGCGCGCCACGATAGCTTTGCAGGGTGCTGATGCCCATCTTCGAGAAGGTCTTCAGCAGGCCCTTGTTGATGGCCTTGATAAAGTTCTTTTCGGCGTGGGGTCCGGTAACGTTGTGGGGCAAAAGACCGAGCCGCTTCAGGTCGTGCAGCGTTTCAAAGGCCAGATAGGGGTTAATGGCGCTCGCGCCATACCCAATCAATAGGGCGAAGTGCATCACCTCGCGCGGCTCGCCGCTCTCGATGATCAGCGCCACCTGGGTGCGAGTCTTGTCTTTCACCAGGCGATTGTGGACTGCGGCCATCGCCAGCAGGCTGGGAATCGGCGCATAGGTTGCATCGACGCCTCGATCGGAGAGAATCAGCAGCGTGTAGCCGGAGTCCACCGCGTGCGCGGCGCGGCTGCTCAGGTCGTCGAGGCTCTGCTTGAGGCCCTGTTCGCCATCAGCGGCGCGAAACAAGGCCGGCAGAGTGGTGGCCAGCAAATCTCCAGAGGAGACGCGGCGCAGCTTTTCCAGGTCGCGGTTGGTCAGGATCGGATGCGGCAGCTTGAGCGTGTGGCAGTTGTCAGGCGCCTCATCGAGGATGTTGCGCTCGGTGCCGATATAGCTGATCAGCGACATCACCAGTTCTTCGCGAATCGGGTCGATGGGCGGATTGGTAACCTGCGCGAAGAGCTGCTTGAAGTAGCTGAACAAGGATTGCGGCCGGTCGGAGAGGCAGGCCAGCGGCACATCGGTTCCCATCGAGCCGACCGGCTCGGCGCCCGACGCGCCCATCGGCCCAAGCAGCACCTTCAGGTCTTCCTCGCTGTATCCATAGGCGCGCTGGCGGCGCAGCAGCGTCTCGGGATTGGAGGCAATCACGCGCGAAGGCTCCGGCAACTGATCGAGCGTGACCTGCTGCTCCTTCAGCCAGGTTCCGTAAGGCTGGCGCGCGGCGAACTGCTTCTTGATCTCAGTGTCGGAGATGATGCGCTGCTGCACGGTGTCGACCAGGAACATGCGGCCCGGCTGCAGGCGGCCTTTCTTGCGCACGTCCTTGGCCGGCACGTCGAGCACGCCTGCCTCCGAGGCCAGCACCACCAAATCGTCCTTTGTCACAACGTAGCGGCCGGGACGCAAGCCATTGCGGTCAAGCGTAGCGCCGATGACCTTACCGTCCGTGAAGGCAATGGCCGCAGGGCCGTCCCATGGCTCCATCAGCGAGGCGTGGTACTCGTAGAAGGCGCGCTTGTCTTCGTCCATGTCAGGGTTGCCCGACCAGGCCTCGGGAATCAGCATGGCCATCACGTGCGGCAGGGAACGGCCCGACTGATAAAGGAACTCCACCGCGTTATCGAGCGAAGCCGAGTCGCTGCCTTCGGGCATGATCACCGGGTAGAGCTTGTCGATGTGCGCGCCGTGCAGGGGGCTTTCCAGCACCGACTGGCGCGCGTTCATCCAACTGACATTGCCCTTGATGGTGTTGATCTCGCCGTTGTGCGCCACATAGCGGTAAGGGTGCGCCAGCTTCCAACTCGGAAACGTATTCGTGGAAAAGCGCTGATGCACCAGGCAGAGAGCGCTCACCACCAGCGGATTGGCCAGCTCGTAGTAAAACTTCTCAATCTGCGGCGCCAGCATCAGGCCCTTGTAGACGATGGTGCGGCAAGACAGCGAAGGCACATAAAAGAATTCCTTGTTCTCTATTTCAGACGCGGCGATTTCATTTTCTGTTCGGCGGCGGACGCGGTAGAGGAGGCGCTCAAAGGCGTCGTCGTCGGTCGCCATCCCCTCCGGCTTGCCCAGGAACAACTGCTCGATATAGGGCTGCGAGGCGCGCGCCTCGCGGCCGATGGCGATTCCGTTCACCGGCGTATCGCGCCAGCCCAAAACGCTCAGGCCTTCCTCCTGGGCGATGCGCTCGAAGACGCCCTCGCACTGCAAGCGGTCCTGCTTGTCCACGGGAAGAAAACACATGGCCACGCCATAGGCGCCAGGCTCGGGAAGGCGCATCCCAAATTCGCCACATTCGCGCGCAAAGAACTCGTGCGGAATCTGAATCAGAATGCCCGCCCCGTCGCCCGTCTCCGGATCGCAACCCGCCGCGCCGCGATGGGTGAGGTTGATCAGCACCTCAAGCCCCTTGCGGAGAATGTCATGGCTCTTCTCTCCGCGAATGTTGGCGACCAGCCCCATCCCGCAGGCATCGTGCTCGTTCCGTGGATGATAAAGCCCCTGTGGTTCCGGTGTGCGGAGACGGCAATCTGAAGTATCCATGGCAACCTTCCCGATGAAGAATTTCTCTGTAGTAAGCAATTTCCGGCTCGAAAGACACAGAGGCCACGCGGTCCCGTTGGAGGAAACCGCCCTGACTTCCATAAAGAGGCCTATCGAAGCAGGCCCGGCAGCGCTTGGGACATTGCTGAAGTTTCTATCATATAGAAAAACTCACGTTCCGGCGAGACTTTCTTGCGCTGCGTCCCATAACAACAGCTCCGAGGCTTAGCGCACTTCCAGTCCCACGTACTTTCATCGTTAGTGAGCACAGCGGGTCGAGGGCACTGCGGCTGTAGTTTTGATCGATTCGCCGCGAAGTGACAATCTGTTTGAGCAAAGTCGAAGCTAACTTGCATTTTGATATGTAGTACCCTGACCGCATGATTAGGTAATGCCAGGAATGTAGCGCCGGTCTCCAGACCGGCTGTCGTGCGGGCGTCCTCGCCCGCGCTTGTCCATGATTCATTACCAATTCATGTGGTCAAGACAGTAGTGGTGTCCCCCGCACTCTGCCGTTCATGTTTTGAAAGGCTACGACTTCACAGGCTGCGGAAAAATCCGCTGGGCTTTGAAAGGGTACGACTTTAGAGGCTGCGGAAAAACTCAATCGGGCGGTAGGCCGGGGATTTATCCCCGGCATAAAGCCAATTGGATCAACGGTGGCATTAGCCACTGAGGTATGCTTTCGGGCATTTCGTCTGAAAATCGGCTTTTTTCCGCAGCCTCTTTAGTCGTGCCGTAAATGCTGCAATATCAACTTGGGCTTTACCCCCTGAGGGATGTTTCAAGGGATATCCATCGCCAATTTTCCCTTCTTCCGCAGCCTCTTCAGCCGTGCCGCAAGACGGCCAAAAAGATATCGGGCTTTAGCCTCCGAGGAATCCCGGCTTCGTATCACGGCTTGGCAGGAATATCGCCATATTCGAGATGCATCGAGGCCCGCATAGGAACAGCCTTTCCATGCACAAATCCGGGTGTGTACTGGGACTTCAGCAGCGAATCGATAGCAGGTTTCTCCAACTCGGGTCGTTCGCAGTGCGTCACCTGCGGATCAGAAGCCTTCCCTTTCAGGTCTATGGTGAGCACAACGTCGCAAATGCTATTCCCCTCATGAACAAATGCGATACGTCCGTATTTCTCGTCGGAAAACTTGGCCACTCGCGGCCCTGTCACGCTCCTGGTAAAGGGATAAACGCCGTTGGAGTCGGGATTGGAAGCTCCGCCTCGCTGTGGGATGAAGCCATAATGAATCTGTGTACCTATTTCGTGACCTATACTCCCCTTAACGAGATAGCGTTCGAGATGGAAGTCGATCATTAGGAGCTCGATGGGAGATCCGATCAAATGGTATGGAAACCCCATTAATACGGTTACTGCAACAGGCCTCCCATCTTGTGTAGTGGCAGGAGTGAACCGATACTGTTTCGCAGCATTTAAACTGCTGTCTTCAAATGAGGGATCGGTGCAGTGGATGATTCGAGGGTCTTGCGGGTCTCCTTGAGTGTCTAATGTCACTGAAACCAGGCACATACCATCGATATTCTTGATTCTGGCATCGTCTGGATAATTCCCTTCAATATGGGTAAGATGGCCGAGCAGTTTGGGCGGGGTAATCTTCTTCGATTCCCATTGGTCAGAGGGCACAGGCGCCTCTGCTGCCGGCGTGGCTTGCTGTGCGCGGACAGGAATCGCCGCAAGCGCCAGTAAAAACAAAACTATCAATATGCGATGCACATATCTCTCCATGGAATCTGCAAGAAACTCTATCACACCAGCCCCAGCTCCCGCAGCAGAAACGCGTAGTCCAGCGCAATCTCCTTGAGGTAGTCGTAGCGCCCACTGGACCCACCGTGACCGGCCTGCATATTGGTCACCAGCAGTGTGCTGTTTCCGGGCGCAGGCGAGAAGATTCTCGGCCTTGACCATCCGCTAGTAGAGATGGAAGTTGACCTCGACTGCAATGCGGGCTGCAACGGGAACTCCGTCCTTCACTGCGGGCTGAAATCGATATTTTCGGATGCATTGAAGGGCCTTCTCGTCCAGCCCGTAGCCAAGCGATTTCTCGACGCGAAGATCGGTCGCCAGCCCCTCTTCGTTGACCAACGCTGAGACGATCACAGTGCCCTGAATCTTCTTGCGCCTGGCCTCGTCCGAAAATTCTGCCGCAGGCGAGTAAGAGGGGATAGGCGGCTTGTCGTATTCCTTCGAGAATGGGTGTGCTGGTCCGCCGTTCCAGCCAGAGAACTGCGAAAAGCCGCCGCCACGGGTGTCGCGCGCCATGATCCTTGTAACCGCCGGCCGCATATCGGCGAAGAATCGCGTCCGGGCGTAGACGCGCACAGGCACCGGCTTACCATCCATCGTTCCCGGCTCAAATTTGAATTGCCTCAAGGCGTCGATTGCCGCTGCGTCGAACGCTGCTCCATGCGTCGAGACGACCTGAATGTCCCTCGGAACTCCATCTGCGCCGACGACCAGCGACAGAAGGCATACTCCATCCACAGCATCGGTGGACGCATGGGCCGGGTAACCGGCAGCCGCTCGCTCAACCACAACCGGCGCCACGATGCCAGGCACGACCGAATAGACCCCGTCTTTGTCCGGCATGAGCGGCACAGGCTTGATGTTCAGCGGCCCATCGTCGGTCGAGGGCGCCAACTCCTGTTGCGCCCATACAGTTCCGGCAGCCAACGCCAGCAATGCCAACAAAAAAGCCGCTCTTCGCATTCACCCCTCCCGCGTTGGTATAACGATGCCCCAATGTATCAAACCAGATCTAACTCCCGCAGCAGAAACGCGTAGTCCAGCGCAATCTCCTTGAGGTAGTCGTAGCGCCCACTGGACCCGCCGTGGCCCGCCTGCATGTTAGTCACAAGCAGCAGGGAATTGCTATCCGTCTTCAAAGTGCGCAGTTTTGCCACATATTTCGCCGGCTCCCAATACATCACCTGGCTGTCGTGCAGCGATGTCTTCACCAGCATCGCCGGATAACTCGCCGCTCTCAGATTGTCATAGGGCGAGTAACTCAACATATAGTTGAAGTAAGTCTCCTCATTCGGGTTTCCCCACTCCTCATATTCGGGAACTGTAAGGGGAAGGGAAGCGTCGAGCATAGTGTTCATCACGTCCACAAACGGCACGTGCGAGAGGACGGCGCGAAACAGATCGGGCCGCATATTCACCACCGCGCCCATCAATAAGCCGCCCGCAGACCCTCCTTCGATGGCCACGCGCGCCGGGTCGCCGTACTTCGCGGCGGTCAGGTGCTCGACGGCGGCGACAAAATCCGTGAAGGTGTTGCGCTTGACGAGCATCTTGCCGGCGTCGTGCCAGGGCTCGCCCAGGTCGCCCCCGCCGCGGATGTGCGCATAGGCCATCACCACGCCGCGATCAAGCAGGCTGAGCCGGTTCGAGCTGAAGCCGAGCGGCAGCGAGTAGCCGTAGGAGCCGTAGCCGTATACGTAGAGCGGGTTCTGCGCGGGCCTGGAGGCCGGCGCTACTCTCTTGTCCTTGCGGTAAACCAGTGACACCGGCACTTTGATGCCGTCTGCCGCCGTGGCATGAATGCGCTCGCTGGCGTAAAGCGTGCGATCAAAGCCGCCGGGAACCTCCAACTGCTTGAGCAGCGTCGATGCGCCGGTGGCCACGTCGTATTCGTAGACCGAGGCCGGCGACACGAGCGACTGGTAGGCGTAGCGGAAGGTGGGCGTGTCGAAGATTCGGTTCACGTGCGGCTGGGCGCTGTAGGCCGGCTCGGGAAAGGCGATCTCGCCGGCCTTGGCCGCCTCCGGCCCCTCGCCGTCGAAGCGCCAGAGGCGCAGCCGGGGCAGGCCGTCCTCGCGCTCGCAGGCGATGAAGAAGCCGGCGAAGAGGTCAATCTCTTCCAGCATCACGCCGTCGCGGTGCGGAATGAGTTCGCTCCAATGCTCGCGCCCCGGCGTAGCCACAGGCGCAGTGACCAGACGAAAATTGCGTCCCTTGTCGTTCGTCCGGATAAACCACAGGCCGTTGCGATGATCGATGGAGTACTCATGCTCGTCCTGGCGCGGGCAGATCGGCGTGAATTGGCCATCAGGTTCTCCGGACGGCAGCACCCACGATTCGGTGGTGGTGTGGCTGGCCGACTCCATCACCAGAAACTTGCCGTCCCGCGTGCGCCCCACGCCCAGGTTGAAGCGCTCGTCATTCTCTTGATAAACCAATACAGCCTCGGAAGTCTGCCGCACGCAGTGCCGCCAGAGCTGATACTGGCGCTTCTGCTCCTCGTCCTCGACGGTATAGAAGAGGGTGCGCTTATCCGCCGCCCAGGCCACGGAGCCAACCCGCTCGACCTCGCCGGGGAGGGTCTCGCCCGTAGTCAAATCTTTGATGTGCAGCGTGTACTGGCGGAAGCCGGTCGTGTCGGTGGTATAGGCGAGCCAGCGGCCGTCGCCGGTCACATCGGTTGCGCCAATCGAAAAGAATGCGTGGCCCTCGGCCAGTTGGTTGCCGTCCAGAACCACCTGCTCCGGCGTGTCCTCGGTTGCGTTGGGGGAGCCATGTGTGCGGCAATGAATGGCATATTGCAGACCCTCTTCGGTACGGGCGTAATACCACCAGTCGCCGTCGCGGAAAGGAACCGAGACGTCGGTCTGCTTCATGTGCGAGAGCATCTCCTGGTAGAGCTCGCCGCGCAGATCGTCGAGCGGAGCCATCACCGCCGCGGCGTAGGCGTTTTCGGCCTCCAGGTAGGCGGTTACGTCGGGGTTCTCTTTATCGCGCAGCCAGGCGTAGTCGTCCACCAGGACGGCGCCGTGCAGAGCGGTCTCTTTGTGTTCCTTGCGGGCGATGGGGGGCGTGGGAAGCGGATTCTCGGTCATTGCCTTTTCAGTGTAGAGCAACGGAAGCCGTCAGCTATCAGCCTTCAGCTTTCAGCAAAGGAAAGGCTCGCAGCGTTTCATGGCGCTGGCTGGCGCGCAAACGGCTGATAGCTGAAAGCTGAGAGCTAAAAGCTGCTATCGGAACCGTCCCGCTGCCGAAACCGTACAATAGAAAGCGATGACAGGCTTTCGCCGCGCACATTCCGCCGTCTTCCGGCTGCTTTTGGCAGCTCTTTTTGTCGTTCCCGCCGTCGCGGCCCTGCCCGAGCGGGTCGAAGATCTGCCCACGCCCACAGGTTATGTCTCTGATCTCGCGCACGTTCTCTCTCCGGATGCTGTGGCGCGATTAGAGCGCCTCTGTGCCCAGATGGACACTTCCGCAGCCAATGCCCAGATTCATGTAGTGACGATTCAGACCCTGGATGGGGATGAGGCTTCCGATTTCGCTGGCCGGCTTGAAGAGAAATGGAAGGTTGGCCGGAAGGGATCGGATCGCGGCATTCTGATGCTTTTTGCCATTCAAGACCATCAGCGATGGATCGAGGTCGGCTATGGCCTCGAGGGCATTCTTCCCGACGGGAAAATCGGCGATATTGGCCGGGAAATGGTCCCCTTTCTGAAGGCAGGTGATTACGACGGCGGAATTACTACCGGGGTTCAGGAGATCGCCAATGTGATCGCCGCCGATGCCAAGGTGACGCTTTCAGAGGAGGATGCAAGATTGCCGGCTCAACCGGCGGTTTCGACTCATGTGGGTGCCGGGAATGCTCGTTTGATTTTCTATCTTGTCTTCTTTGGCATATTTATCTTGGTGCGCATCTTGTCCCGAGTAGGTGTGTTGCCTCGGAGTTGGGGGCGCGGCGGGGTTTGGATCAACACCGGCGGCGGCTGGGGCGGAGGGGGCGGCTTCGGAGGCGGTGGCGGAGATTCCGGCGGCGGTTCAGATTTCGGGATGGGCGGCGGCAGCTCGGGCGGCGGCGGGGCTGGCGGAAGCTGGTAGTTTTTTCAGGTCTTTGAAGTGGCTTCCTCAATCGGAAGCTGGAGGAGAAAAACTGTATGAGTCGTGGACTTTTGATTACGCTGGGCGTTTTCGGCGTTTTGATCCTGGCTTTGCTGATGGTCTTTGGCAGCTACGTCAGCGCCAAGAATCAGATGGTGGCCAAGGATGAGATAGTCAAGACCGCGTGGTCGGACGTGGACGTTCAGTTGGAGCGGCGCGCCGACCTGATTCCCAACCTGGTGGAGACCGTGAAAGGCTTTACCAAGGAGGAGAGTACCGTCTTCGGCGACATCGCCAATGCAAGAGCCGGCATGTTGAACGCGCAGGGGCCGGCGGCCAAGATTGCAGCCAATGGACAACTGGATGGGGCGATCGGCCGCCTGCTGCTGCTCACCGAGAACTACCCGCAACTGCGGTCGAGCGACCAGTTCATGCGCCTGCAAGACGAGTTGGCAGGAACCGAAAACCGCATTGGCGTGGCGCGCAAGCGCTACAACGACGCGCTGCGAGACTACAACACGTTCGTGCGCCAGTTCCCCAACAGCATTTGGGCCGGTATGGCCGGTTTCCAAGAGAACAATGCCTTCTTCGAGGCCAGCGCCAGCGCGAGGACGGCTCCGGCAGTCAAGTTCTAAAGAGAACGCCCTGTCGACTTGCTCGCTAACAAGACCGGCCCTGGAGAATCCTTCGATTCTCCAGGGCCGGATACTTGGCTCCCGTTCAGTTGCGAGTTTCGGCTGGTTGGCCGGCGACCTGCAAGTAGTTCTTCACGCTGAATATGCCGGGGACGCCATCGGCGCGCAGGAAAGCCGCGTCCTTGTCGGCCTGCGAGTCGACGGTTCCGTAGAGTTCGACGTTGCCGTTCTGCACCGAGATGCGGATGGGCTTGGCCGGGTCGCTGCCGTACTTGTCGAGCGA
>JBEKPI010000088.1:0-14209 GCA_049520855.1 Occallatibacter sp. | reverse complement strand
GCGCATGGACGAGCCGGCCAAGCTGAGCGACACCATCGCCGCCAACCTGCAACTGGGCATAGAAGAAAAGCAAGAACTGCTGGCGCTCTTCGACCCAGCCATACGCCTGGCGCGCCTGGCTGACGTGCTGGACATCGAGATTGAAAAGCTCGACCTCGACCGCAACATACAGTCGCGCGTCAAGCGGCAGATGGAGCGGGCGCAAAAAGAATTCTACCTCAATGAGAAGATCAAGGCCATTCAGAAAGAGCTAGGTCGCGGCGAGAAGAGCGAGTTCGACGAGCTGAAAAAGAAGATCGAGACCGCCGGAATGACCAAGGATGTGCTCGACAAGGCTATCCAGGAACTGAAGAAGCTGGAAGCCATGCCGCCCATGTCGGCCGAGTCTACCGTCAGCCGCAACTACATTGACTGGCTGCTGGCCGTGCCGTGGAAGAAGCGCTCCAAGGAAACCCGCTCCATCGAGTACGCCGAGAAGGTGCTCAACGCGGACCACTACGGCCTGGAGAAGATCAAGGAACGCATCCTGGAGTTTCTCGCCGTGCGCCGGCTGGTCAAGAATCCCAAAGGCTCGATTCTCTGTTTTGCCGGGCCGCCCGGCGTGGGAAAGACTTCGCTGGGCATGTCGATTGCCAGGGCGACGGGACGCAAGTTCGTGCGGCTCTCGCTGGGCGGTGTGCGCGACGAAGCGGAGATTCGCGGCCATCGCCGCACCTACATCGGCGCCATGCCCGGCCAGATCATTCAGCACATGAAGCGCGCCGGAACCCGCAACCCCGTCTTCCTGCTCGACGAAGTGGACAAGATGGCCTCGGACTTTCGCGGCGATCCCGCCTCGGCTCTGCTCGAAGTGCTCGACCCCGAGCAGAACACCACCTTTCAGGACCACTATCTCGATGTGGACTACGACC
The DNA here is from genome assembly GCA_049520855.1 of Occallatibacter sp. GTDB lineage: Bacteria > Acidobacteriota > Terriglobia > Terriglobales > Acidobacteriaceae > Telmatobacter. The sequence goes on along the minus strand of JBEKPI010000088.1, from coordinate 13,298 downwards.
TATCGCAGGTGCTGTTTGTCGCCACGGCCAACGTGCTCCACACCGTTCCCGCGGCCCTGCAAGACCGCATGGAGGTGCTTCGCCTGCAAGGCTACACCGAGCAGGAGAAGCTCGAGATCGCCCGCCAGTACCTGGTCAAAAAGCAGCGCGAGCAGACCGGCCTGAGCGAGAAGAACATCGTCTTCAAGGACGAAGCGATCACCGAGATCATCCGCTACTACACCCGCGAGGCCGGCGTTCGCAATCTCGAGCGCGAAATCGGCAACGTCTGCCGCAAGGTGGCCCGCAAGGTGGTCAAAGCCGGCGCAAAGCACAAGGAAGAGTTGACCGCTCAGAATATCCACGAGTTCCTCGGCGTGGCCCGCTTCCGCGACTCCGAGGTGCATGAGCGGAGCGAGGTCGGCCTGGTAACCGGCCTGGCCTGGACCGAAGTCGGCGGCAGCATCCTCACCACCGAAGTGCAAGTGCTCGACGGCAAGGGCAAGCTCACCATCACCGGCCAGCTTGGCGACGTCATGCAAGAGTCGGCGCAGGCCGCGCTCAGCTACATCCGCGGGCGCGCCCAGGCGCTCGGCCTCAGCCGCGAATTCTATCGCAACGTTGACCTTCACCTGCATGTGCCCGAAGGCGCCATTCCCAAGGACGGTCCCTCGGCCGGCATCACCATGGCCACGGCCCTGGCCAGCGCATTGGCTAAAATTCCGGTGCGCCGCGACATTGCCATGACCGGCGAAATCACGTTGCGCGGCAAGGTGCTGGCCATCGGCGGATTGAAGGAAAAGCTGCTCGCCGCCCTGCGCGCCGGCATCTTTGAGATCATCCTGCCCCGCGCCAACGAAAAAGACATCGCCGAGCTGCCCGACAACATCAAGAAGGCGATGAAGCTGCACTTCGTGGACCAGATGGACGAGGTGCTGGCGCTGGCGCTGGAGCGTCCGCTGCCCGCGATGCTGCCCGCCGAAACCGATGTGCTGGCCGCCGTGCAACCCGGCGATCTGACGGCAAATCTTCCCGCTCCGCAGTAAAGCGCCGGGTGGCCCAGCCCCATTGCGATCATCACTCAGGATGATGATAAAGCGTCTCAACGTGCCAAGCAGGGAAATGCGTGATCGCGAGTGCTTGGAAGAAACTGAATTGCTTTCATTGCTGACGCAACAAAGCCGGCCCCGAAAGACCGGCTCTGTGCGTTGTAGTGGGTTAGATTCGATTAGTCGCCGGTTCCGCTCAGGGCCGAGGTCTGCGGACTGCCGGTGGCGCTGTCGGTAACTGTCAGCGTGCCGGTAACTGCGCCAGTCGCGGTGGGACTGAAGTAGACAAAGATGGTGCAGGAACTGCTCTTTGCCACTGATGATCCGCACTGGTTATAGAGCACGAAGGGACCGGTGACGGCGACGTTGCTGATCGTGACAGCCGCTGTGCCGCTGTTGGTGAGCGTGAAGCTCACCCAGGTGGTTCCCGTTCCCACCTTCACCGTGCCGAAGTTGTAGCTGGCCGGAGAAAGCGTTACGGTGCTGGTGCTGGCCGATGAAACGGTCAGCGTCAGCGTTGTGGTCTTGGCTGTGCCGCTGGCGGGCGTGCCAGTGACGGTGACCGTGTAGCTGCCCGCAGCAGCCGTCGAAGCCGCCGTGAAGGTCAGCTTCGAGGTTCCCGCGCCGGTGATCGAGGCCGGGCTGAAGGCAGCGGTAACACCCGTGGGCAGGCCGCTGGCCGAGAGCGTGACCGCGGTGCTATAGCCGCCGCTGATGGTCTCCGTCACGGTTGAGGTTGCGGTCGAACCTGCCGTAACCGTGGCATTGGCCGCCGAGAGCGAGAACGACGGGGTGCTGCTTCCGTTAATAGACGGAAGGCTCGCCAGGTAAGCATGTATCCCTGTGCCGAGCGTTCCGCCATTGGAGTACACGTCCCAGTTGATCGACCAGGTCATGAATCCGGCCGTATTCGGATAGCCGGAGGCGTTCTCCAGCACATAGGTGCCTGCCGGATTCTTGCCAGTGGTCAGGTAGCTGAACGAGGCTTCGAGATCGGAGTTGGACAGATAGCCCGGAGAAGCGTCGGTCGAAGCGGGTACGCCCAGCGCAACCTGATCCGGGTTCAGCCCGGTGAACGTCCCCGCGCTCCACGCCAACGGGAACCCTTTCATAATCATCTCCGACATGCCCACCAGATTGCCGTCCGTGCCTTCGCAATAGATGTTGTTGTCGAGGGCCTCGATGTTGCACTCGTTGTAGTACTGCGGCCATACATAGCTTAAAAAGCTGCTGATGCCTTGGATGACTGGCAAGTACGCGCCGTTCCAGTTGGAGTCCCCATAGGGACCAGGCCCGTAGTACTCGTAGCCGGCCTGCATGTAGTTGGCGATCGGCGCCATGGTGACCATGGCGTTGGGCAGTGCGGCATGAAACTGCTTCAGCGCAGAGATCAGATACACCACGCTCGGCGTTGTCGGAGCGTTGATGTTCAGGTCGTTCACATTCAGGTAAACCGCTCCGTTTTCGAAGTCGATGTCGATACCGTCGAAGCCGAACTCGTTAACCAGCGCGACGGCCGATGTGGCCATGCTCTGTGCGTCCGAGGCTGAAGCCAGAGTTGGGGTCTCGCTCGCGCCGCCCAGCGAGATCAGCACCTTTTTGCCCTGGCTGTGCAGGGTCTGAATGTCTGTAATGAACTGTGCCTGCGTCTCGTCCGGATCAACGGTAAAGGTAAAGTTACCGCTCCCGTTGTAAGTGGCAAAGGCCACGACGATGATGTCGTACGTGGACGGCACTTGCGCCAGTGGTATCCACACGGGTGTCTCCCAATCGTGCCAATAACCGGCCAGGATGCGTCCGTTGCCGGTACTGCCGGTTTGCGCGGTCGCGGGCGTTAGCGGCGCGATCAGGAAAATGGCCAGAAACAGGGCCACGATGAGAGCGGAGAGGGGCGCATGCGCGCAACGCGCACGCTTTGTAGAATGATTCTGCATAACTACCTCCAGTAAGAGTAGGCAACACGTTGGCTGTGAGGGAGGAGAAAGCAGACCGGGTACAGGCCTGCCTTCCAGGATCTGGGATTTGAAGCCGATGAAAAAGAAAAAACAAATGCCTTCTATTGCCGGCAAAGGCAGGGATAAAGGAGCATGAATACCGGAAAGAGCAAAAGCGAATTATGTTTGATTCTTTGACCGGATTTTTGAACACGGCAATTATACACGGATCATCCATAAATACAACAGACAATTCATTCGCAGGTGGTCCGTTCATTAGCCCAAAGAACTACCATGAGTTATGAGAAGCTGCACAGCTGTACCCCAGTAAAACCCCCGTAGCCATTTCCAGCCTCCCGCCTTTACCCCACTTCCAGCATCCGGTCCAGCGCCACCTTGGCCCAGCGCTTGACGCCAGGGCGCACCTGGATGCGGTTGACCACGCGGCCCTCGACCAGGTTTTCCAGCACCCAGGCCAGATGCTGCGGGCTGATGCGGTACATCGTGGTGCATAGGCAGCCGGTGTCGTCCAGCGTAATAACCCGTTTGGGCCTGTCTTGAGTGGGGGCGGCAAAGCGCCGGGCCATGCGGTTGACCAGGTGAATCTCCGTGCCCACGGCAAACATCTGCCCCGCCGGCGCCTGCTCGACGAGAGCGATCAGCCGCTCTGTGGACCCAAGCGCATCAGCCTTCTGGCAGACCTCCCAGCGGCACTCCGGATGGACGATCACCTGAATCCCCGGATACTTCGCCCGCGCCGCATCCACGTGGCTGGGCAAAAAGCGCTGATGCACGGCGCAGTGGCCCTTCCACAGCAGGACGCGGCTGGCCGCCAGCTTGGCCTTCGTTTGGCCGCCCTGCAAGCCCCACGGATCCCACACCGCCATCTCCTCCAGCGGAATCCCCATCGCATAGCCGGTGTTGCGGCCAAGGTGCTGGTCGGGCAAAAAGAGGATGCGCTTAGCGCGCTTAAAGGCCCACTCAAAGGCCGCCCGCGCGTTCGACGAGGTACAAACCAGCCCGCCCCTCTCGCCGCAAAAAGCCTTGATCGCCGCCGTCGAATTCATGTAGGTCAGCGGAACGATCTCGCCAGCCAGGCCCAGGTCTTCGAGCGCCTCCCAGCAGGCTTCCACCTGCGAAATCTCCGCCATATCGGCCATCGAGCAGCCGGCGTTAAGGTCGGGCAAGATCACCTGCTGGCCGGCGCGTCCCAGCACATCGGCGCTCTCCGCCATAAAGTGTACGCCGCAGAAGACAATGTACTTGGCATCGGTTTCGCTGGCGATGCGCGAGAGCTTGTAGCTGTCGCCCGTGGCGTCGGCGAAGCGGATCACCTCGTCGCGCTGATAGTGGTGGCCGAGCAGCAGGGTCGTCGCCCCCAGCCGCGCGCGCGCCTCCGCGATGCGCGCATCCATCGTGTGGTCGGGGAGCGCAAGGTAGTTTTCGAGGCTGCAAGCACTGCCAGCCTCCGGCGAGGCCGCCGTCAGATCGTCGAGAACCAGATTCACCGTATTCCGCCTTCAGTCCAGCTCGCCCTGCGAGTCTCAGCCAGGGCAGCGAACGGGGATGTTGAAAGCAAACAAACTGGGCGGCAGTGGATGCGCTGACTTCTCCGATGTCGCCGGCGCTGAGGCCGGCTGCTTCCGGAGGGGCCCCCATCCACGGGGTTGTTGCAGCCCTTTCACAATTGGACGCGACCCCAAGCCAGCGGATTCGAGGAAAATCCCGCCCGGCAAAAGCCGCTTCCACTGCTGTTATTGTAACGCAGGCGTAACAGAGAAGCCAACTGTCTCGACGTGGAGTGTGTGCGATAGACTGAGGGAAAAGCGAAACGAGGATCGTGCGATGTGGCCGTTTCTCAAGAAATCGGGTCAATCCCCGCGTTCTCCAAGGCCGGATGACTGGACTCTCAGTCGGGGAGAGCGGGACGGGTTCCCCATGATTGTGCGCATTGCGAATGCCTACAGAGGCCTTGCCCCCGTTCCCGGTTACGACCACCATGTGATTGTCTCAGTTCACCTGCGCAATCCCCGGCCTAATGGCTTTCCCTCCTCAGAGGAAGCCGATGACCTGAAGGCCTTGGAGATAAACATTTGCCGGCTACTCGAAAGTGGCAACGAATCGCTTTGCGTCCTTGTTGTTACTAACAACGGCCTCCGCGACCTCATTTTCTACACGCGCAATGTGGAGAGTGTGAAGCAGCGGACCGAAGACGCCAAGAGTGTTTTTTTCGGCTTCAAGTCTGAGTTTTGGATCGAACCGGACGAGCGCTGGGAAATTTACCAACATTTTTGCAAGTGGCTTGCGCCTGCTCAACAAATGGGGGGAACTTCGGCGTAGATTTCATGCACCGCGCCAGATAAAGTTTGACGGGTGGCCTAAGTCTCCTCTTTGAGACCTGGGAGACGACGAACCTCAGACCGCCTGAAATCTCCTAGATTCTCTCAAGGACGCTCGGAAATGACGTGAAATCCTTATTTGATGCAGGAAATGGACGACATTTCCACATGCCCGGCAATTTTGAGAAATAAGTCTCTGGAAATGGCGATAAACTATCTGTGTACGGAAGGTGTCCGTACGCTAATTCAGGGAGGGACTATGGCTACCGTATTCGCGCCTGTGCATAAGGAAGTTCCACTCAAGACCAGCGAACGGATCGATGTGCGGCTTCGTCCCGAACAAAAAAACGAGATCGAGAGGGCAGCCCATATCAAAGGGCTCACGGTGACGGATTTCATCCTTCAGAATGCCGTCGCAAATGCCCGGCAGGCGATCCGGGAGCATGAAACCTGGACTATCGAGCGTTCCGATGCGGAGATCTTCGCAGCGGCCCTGATCGAGCCGGCCTCGCTCGGTCCTCAGCTAGCCCAGGCGGCAATCCGTTACAAGAGGCGTTTCCTGCCACGGTGAGCCCGGACCGCTCGCAGGACCAAACACCGGATAGCATTTCGAGCCGCCCTGCGAGCAGCACGACCGGGCGGCTTTCTCGTGCGGGAACGGAGCTCTGGATGCATATTCATCCCTTTCGTTACCCGGACAGGCTCTTCCTTTCGATGAAGACGATCAATTTGATGTTCGAATAAAGCCATGCCCTTTCACGCCGGAGACGTTCCCCTCGGCAGCGAGAAAGCCCCGCCCCACGCAGTGGTTTGTTCGCGCCGCGCGCGGGCAGGTATCATGAGTCTTCATGGTGACGCCGCAAACAATTGAAGTTGCCAGCCTGGGATTTGAGAACTCGCTGATCCTGATGGTGCTGGCGCTGGTGGTCTTCGGGCCGCGGCGGCTGCCGGAGATCGGCCGCCAGATCGGCAAGCTGATGTACGAGGTCCGCAAAGCCTCAAACGACTTCAAATTCCAGATGGAAGAGGAGTTGCGCAAGTCCGAGGACGCCGAGCGCCGCGCCAAGGAAGCGGATCGGCTGGCCGCGCTGCCGCTGGCGGCTCCGGCACCGGCCATCGAAGCAACGGCCCGGACACCCGTGCCGAATGGTCAATTCCCCACGCCAAGCCCCTACGCCGAAGAGGCCGTCTACCCCGCCGTCTCACCTGGAGAGTTTCAACACGATGAGCCTTATCCGCTGATTCAGCCGCCTTCGACCGGCGAGCCGGTTGCGGCGGAGCGGCCCAACCGCATGGCGGAGCCGGGCGAGCCTCCCGCTGAAGCCCATGCGGACGAGACCGCGCCGGTGACGGAGCACCCAGCCCATGGTTGATCCCGCTGACGCAATCGGCAAAGCGCGCGCCGCCGTGGCTGAGCGCGTGGAACTGCCCGGCATGAGCCTCATGGAGCATCTGGACGAGCTGCGCAAGCGCATCGTCCGCTCGGCCATCTACCTGGCTCTGGGATTCGGCGCGGCCTGGGGGTTCCATGACCGCTTCGTCTCGATCATCCAGGCGCCGCTCGTTCGCATCGGCAAGACGCTGGTCTTCACGCACCCCATGGACCCCTTGAACCTGGACTTACAGGTTTCGTTGGTGGCCGGGGCGATACTGGCCTCGCCCTTTATTCTCTTCCAGGTCTGGCTGTTCATTGCGCCGGGACTCTACCAGAAGGAGCGGCGATTTGTGGTGCCCTTCATGGCTGCCACCGTGGGGCTGTTTCTGGCCGGCGCCGGATTCGGCTACTTCTATGTGCTGCCCGGCGCGCTGCAAATCCTCATCGTGAATTTCGGCCACAATTTCACCTCGATGGTCACCATTGAGGAGTACTCCAGCTTCTTTCTCTCCATCATCCTCGGCCTGGGCATCAGCTTCGAGCTGCCGATTTTGATCTTCTTCCTGGCGCTCTTTGGCATCGTCAGCCCGCGCTTTCTGTGGAAGAACATCCGCTACGCGATTCTGGCGGTCTTCCTGGTGGCGGCCGTTATCTGCCCCAGCCCCGACCCCTGGACGATGTGCATCTACGCCATACCGATGCTGGCGCTCTATCTGATTGGGATCGGCGTGGCCTGGTGGGTTCATCCCGCGCGCCGCAAAGCCAAGCAAGCCAAGGAGGCCGCACAGTGAGTTTCTTCTCGTTTGGGAAGCGAGTGGCGCCGCGACTGGCGCTGCTGGTTCTTGTTGCGGCTCCTCTGGCCGCTCGGGCGCAGGCACACTTCAACGGCGCTAAAGCTCTGGAGTACGCCCGCCAGTTCGTCGCCATCGGTCCGCGCTGGCCCACCAGCCCCGGCCACTTGAAGGCCGAGGAGTTTCTGCGCGACCACTTCCGCCACGACCAGCTTGAAGAAGACACCTTCACCGCCGACACGCCCATCGGCGCCGTGCCCATGCGCAACTTCATCGTGCGCTTTCCCGGCAAAAAGGACGGCGCGATCGTGCTGGCCACGCACTACGAGACCAACTACTGGCTCAAGAACATCAACTTCGTCGGCGCCAACGACGGCGGCTCGACAACCGGCCTGCTGATGGCAATCGCCGACCAGTTGCGCGCGGAGACCGCTGGAGGCAAAAAGCTCGACGGCTACTCGGTCTGGCTTCTCTTCGACGACGGTGAAGAGGCTATCCAGAGCTGGACGGACTCGGACTCGACCTACGGCACCAAACACCTGGCCGCCAAATGGGGCCGCGACGGGACGCTGGGCAAGATCAAGGCCTTCATCCTGGCCGACATGATCGGCGACAAGGACCTCGAAATCCAGCGCGAGAGCCAATCGACGGACTGGCTGGTTGCTCTGGTTCGCCAGGCAGTCAAAAAGTTTGGCTACGAGCGCTACTTCTTCAAGACGGAGATAGCGGTGGAGGACGATCATCTGCCGTTTGTCCGGCGCGGCGTGCCGTCGATCGACATCATCGACTTGAATTACGGCCCCAACAACAGCTACCACCACACCGACAAAGACACCATGGACAAGATCAGCGCGCATAGCCTGACGATTGACGGCGATGTGTTTATGGAAACGATACGGTTGATTGATTTGCGATGAAGGGAATAGGGAACAGGGAATAGGAGTCACAGATGGGCGAGTCTTTCAAAGATCTCGTGGTTTGGCAGCGAGCTGTTCAGCTCACCGTGGCCGTATACAAGCTCACCGCTGCATTTCCGGCATCCGAGAGGTTTGGTCTTACCAACCAACTTCGGAGGGCCTCGGTCTCGGTTGCCAGCAATATCGCGGAGGGATACGGTAGGTCTACGAAGGGAGAGTACCTTCTCTTTCTAGGCCATGCGCGTGGTTCGAACTGCGAAGTTGAGACTCAACTCGTGATTTCTGAGGCGCTCGGTTTTGGTTCAGATGAGTCAAGAAAACTGGCGGGGAGCCTTTCGGGTGAGGTTAGCCGGATGCTGGTCGCCATGATGAGTAAGCTCCGAAAATGAGCGCCGTTTCTCTATTCCCTGTTCCCTATTCCCTATTCCCTGGTTTCATGATCGCTGGCGTTTCCTGGGTTTGGTGGGTTGGGTTCCATGCCGTGGTGGCGTCGCTGCTGGTGGCCGACTCGCTGCTGCCGGGCCATCGGCGCGAAACGCGGCATCCGCAGGCTGTCGCCTGGCTTTGGACGGCTGTTCTCGTCGCCGCCGCCACCGGATTCGCCGCCTGGATCGCCATCGCCAAAGGCCATCAGCCCGCCCTCGAATTCGTCGCCGGTTATGCGATTGAGACCTCGCTCAGCGTGGACAATCTCTTTATCTTCCTGTTCATCTTTCAGGGCTTCCGCATCAGCCCGCAACGGCAGCACACAGCTCTGCTATGGGGCGTGGCCGGAGCGGTCGTGCTGCGCGCGCTCTTCATCGCCGCGGGCATTACGCTCCTCAAGCGCTTTGACTGGATCACGTGGATCTTCGGCCTGATTCTGCTTTACGCGGCGTGGAAGCTTGTGCGCGGCGGCTCGGCCAGCGCGGCTGTTCCTGAATGGATTCGGCGGCTGCAACCGGCGAAAGGCTCGCTCTTGCCGGTGATTCTCGCCGTCGAAGTCACCGATGTGCTCTTTGCAGTCGATTCGATTCCCGCCGTGCTGGCCGTCAGCCACAATCCCTTCGTGGTCTACACCTCGAATATCGCGGCGATTCTGGGGCTGCGCTCGCTTTACTTTGCGCTGGCCTCGCTGCTGGACCGCTTCCGCTATCTGCACTACGGGTTGGGCGCGATGCTGGCCTTTATCGCGCTGAAGATGTTCACCGCGCGGTGGATCGACGTGCCGATCACTTTGTCGCTGGCAGTGATGGGCGCGATACTTGCGGTGTGCGCGGTGGTGTCGGTGACGGCAGGGAATAGGGAGTAGGGAATAGGGAGTAGCAAGAGCTTCGTTGGCTCTTCATCGGCAAATTGGCGTTTCCCTCTAACCGCGAACGAAACACAATCCGATTCCCAGCACAAATAGAACTCCCGGCCAGTATTTTGCGGGAATCCAAAATAGCGAGTCCTGATCGCGGAGAATCGACCGCTTCGGCGGGGCTTCATTTGTCGCTGTCAAGATTTCTTCTCCGCGCTTCAGCGTCAACCACCATACGATGCCGGCCGCCGCGAAAAACGCAGCCAGCTTTGGCCACCCATGCTGCGCGTAATAGTTGCTGTCATGGAAATGAGCGGCTGTCATCAGGTCGGCGAGAAGCATGCATCCGGCCGCGACTGCGGCAATCAAGAACCCACGTCCTTTTGCGACGACGATCATCAATCCAATTTAAGCACGGCAGGGTTGCAAAGAGCGGAAAAAGCACCCGGCGCGGGTCGGGCCGGTCGCAAGATCTTCGAGCTTCTCAGCCCGGCGCCTACCAAGTCTCGAACGCCACCTGCCCATCACGCACGAAGACCGAGTGCTTGCGGAAGTTATCGTCGTCGCGCTGCGGAAAGTCGTTGCGATAGTGCGCGCCGCGGCTCTCAGTGCGGGCCAGGGCGGAGGCGAGAATGGCGTGGGCCACGCAGTTCATAGCCTGCGCTTCGGCCAGCCGGCGGCTCACCTTGCCGTGCCCGGCCAGCTCTGCCAGACTCGCGGCGCAAGCCTGCTGCGCTGCCAAGCCCTGCCTCAGTGTGGACTCCTCGCGCAAGAGGCCAGCGTAAGACCACATGGCGGCTTGCAGATTGGCAATGATCTCTTCCAGCCGGACTTCTTCGCTGGCGGTCAAAGCCGCGGGAGTGAGCGATTGCGCACTCGCGGGCGCGTATGCCGTCTGCAAGACCAACCCATCGTCGAGCATCGACCGCGCGGCGCGCGCGCCGAAGACCAGCCCTTCGAGCAGCGAGTTCGAGGCCAACCGGTTTGCGCCGTGAACGCCGGTGCAGGCAGCCTCGCCCGCCGCGTAAAGCCCAGGCAGCGTGGTGCGGCCAAAGAGGTCGGTTTTGATGCCGCCCATCAGGTAATGCGCGGCCGGGCGCACGGGGATCAGGTCGCGGCCGAGGTCGAGGCCGTAGCGCGCCAGCTCGGCGCTGATGCCGGGAAAGCGATGATGCAGGTCGATCTCCTTCACGTGCCGCATGTCCAGATGGACCAAGCGCACTTCTCCGGGTGCTGCGCCCATGCCTTCGCGTGTAATCGCCCGCGCCACCACATCGCGCGGCGCCAGTTCGAGCAGCGGGTGATAGCGCTCCATGAAGCGCTCGCCGCGATCGTTCAGCAGGATTGCGCCCTCGCCGCGCAGAGCCTCCGACAGCAGAAAACGCGGCGCGCCGGCCAGCGAGAGCGCCGTGGGATGGAACTGATAGAACTCCATGTCTGCCAGCGCGGCCCCGGTCTCCCACCCCACGGACGAAGACCTGTCCGCGGGGGCCCCGGCCAGCGCGGCCAGAGCGATGCCGTCGCCGGTGGCCACCGAGGGATTAGTGGTGTCGGAGTAGACCTGACCCGCGCCGCCGGCGGCTATCAGCACGGCGCGGGCGCTGACGCGCTCCAGAGTGCGCTCAGGACGCCGGTCGCAGCCCAGCAGATCGGCTCCGGCGACGCGCCCATCGCGCACAACCAGGCCGGTGACCGTCGTCCACTCGGCAAAACGGATGCGCTTATGAACGCGGGCAAAGGCCGCCAGCGAACGGCTGATCTCAGCGCCTGTGGCGTCGCCGTTGGCGTGCAGGATGCGCGGCAGCGAGTGCGCGCCCTCGCGGGTTCGCAGCAGTTCGCCGCCCTCGCTGTCAAAGGCCGCGCCCCACTCGATCAGCTCGGCCACCCGCACAGGCCCCTCGGCCACCAGCGCCTGGGCGGCGCGGCGAACCACCAGTCCGTCGCCAGCGTTCACGGTGTCGAGCAGGTGCAGCGCAACGTCCTCGTCGCCCTCCATGGCCACGGCAATGCCGCCCTGCGCATAGTGTGTGTTCGACTCGGCCACGGACTCCTTGGTGACCACCAGCACATCGCCGTGCCGCGCCAACTCTACCGCCGCTCGCAGCCCGGCCACGCCCGCCCCCATCACCAGAAAATCCACCTGAGACGACCCTGCCATAAGGGTTTAGGCTACCACCGCAAGGCTGGGTACAGGGAATGGCCGGTTGGCAGGCTTGGAAGTGGTGCGCCGTATTGCTCAGACACGGGCAATACGAGCGCCTAGAGTCGAAAACGTAAGGATAGTTCGACAACAACCCCCGACAGCGTGAGGGAGATTCAAGCACCGATCCGGAATCCTTATGGTAGCTGCTGTTGCTGGACTCTTCTTTACGGCTGCATACAGCATCCCACGCAATACAAGGAACCGCAGACACCTTAAGGGGGTCACACATGCGCTCACTTAAAGCTCTACTCGGAACTACCGCATTGCTCGCGGGCCTGGCCCTGGCGCCAGCGGCTCGTGCGCAACTCGTCGTCGATATTGGCGTTCAACCGGTCTGTGGCTACGGCTACTACGACTACGCGCCCTACGCCTGCGCGCCCATGGGCTTCTATGGGCCGGGGTATTTCTACAACGGCATCTTCCTGGGCATGGGCCCATGGGCCGGATGGGGCTATGGCCACGGCTGGGGCGGTCATCGCTTCAGCGAGGGCGGCGGCGGCAGCTATCGCGGCGGCGGCGGCGCCATGGCCAATCGCAGCAGCTTTGCACGCGGCGGCGGTGGAGTGCGCGCCGGTGGAGCAGTACGCTCCGGCGGCGGCCAGGTTCGCGGCAACGCAGCGGTCTCTCATAACGGAGGGGCGCGACCCAGCGCAGCTCGTGCATCCGCGCCTCGCGCGGCTTCGCACGCCAGCGCGCCTCACGCGGCGCAAGCGCATGCAAGCGGCGGCGGCGGTGGACACGCCGCGAGCCACGCACACCGGTAAGGGGTAGCTGCGGCATCAGGCAGCAACTCGTGCAAGAGGCGGCGGAGCATACCAGCTCCGCCCTCTTTGCGTTTGCGCAATTATTTTGGGGACGGCTGTGCCTACTGGCTTGAACTTCGGGGAACCTCTGCTCAAATCCAGAACGTGTCAGGGCACGACTTTAGTCGTGCCGAAATAGCAGCAATATCGACGCGGGCTTTAGCCCCTGAGGAATGTTGGGTCGCAATGCGGACCCAATCGGAAATTTCTTAGGCGTGAACGCAACCGAAGCCGATGCTTCGGCTCTTGCCTCTGCAAAGCAAGACACTGCCCACTCAACCGGGACACAGTGTAAGCTGTCTAGCAGATTGCTTTAGGAGGCTAGACGCGCATGGAAATCTACAAGCAGTTGCCGCCAGAGGCCGTGCAGATTGTGCTAGTCCTGTTCCTCTCGTTCCTGATCGGCCTGGAACGCGAAGAACACAAGGCGGCGGCCGGAGCTTATTCCTTCGGCGGAGTCCGCACCTTTCCGCTGATTGGCCTCATCGGCTACTCCGCGGCTCTCATCTCAGGCCCGCGGATGCTGCCGCTGGCCATCGGCTTTCTGGTCGTCGCCGGATTCCTGCTCCTGTCATACTGGCACAAGATCTCTACTGCCGAGACCCCCGGAGTCACCACCGAGATGT
>JBEKPI010000087.1:0-14211 GCA_049520855.1 Occallatibacter sp. | reverse complement strand
GACGGAGTCGCCAACGCTGTGCGGTTTGTGAAAGAAGCCGGGGCCGAGGCGGTAAAGATCGAGGGGCCGCGCGTGGAACTGGTGCGGGCGTTGAGCGAGGCCGAAATTCCGGTGGTGGGGCATCTGGGACTGACGCCGCAGAGCATTCACCGCATGGGCGGCTACCGCGTGCAGGGCCGCACGGCCGATGCCGCTCTGGCACTGAAAGAGGACGCGTATGCCCTGGCCGATGCCGGGGCGGGCGCGCTGGTGCTGGAAGGAGTTCCGCGCGAGGTTGCCGCGGCGATCACCGCCGAACTGTCCATTCCGACGATTGGGATTGGCGCGGGTCCGGAGTGCGACGGGCAAATACTGGTATTCCACGATCTGGTGGGGCTGACGTTTGCGCAGCCAGCCAAATTTGTGCGGCAATACGCCGATGCCGGGGCGCTGATTCGGACCGCGATCGAACGTTATCGCGACGACGTGGAGCACCGGGAGTTTCCCTCCGACGAGGAGAGCTACCACTTGCCCGAGGCGGCGCGGCGGGCTATGGAGACAACGAAGAAGACGGGGACGTTGAGAAAAGTTTGATGGAGATCCTGCGCAGCGCCGCGGAATTGCGAGGGTGGTCGCGCAAAAACCGGCGGGAAGGCAACGCGATCGGTCTTGTGCCGACAATGGGCGCCCTGCACGCCGGGCACGCTTCGCTGATTCGCGCGGCCCGCGCATCGTGCGGCGCGGTGGCCGTGAGCATCTTTGTGAACCCAACGCAGTTTGGCCCCAACGAGGATTTTGCGCGCTATCCGCGTACCTTTGAGGCCGACTGCGCACAGGCAGCGGTCGAGGGCGCCGATGTGGTCTTTGCGCCGCCGGTGGAGGAGCTTTACCCGGCAGGCGCGGCCACATTTGTTGAGGTCGAAGGGCTGAGTGATCGCCTGGACGGCCAGTCCCGGCCAGGGCACTTTCGCGGCGTGGCTACGGTTGTGGCCAAGCTGCTGATCGCGACGGAGGCGGATCGGGCGTTCTTCGGACAGAAGGACGCGGCGCAGGTGGCAGTGATTCGGCGGATGGTGGCTGACCTGCGGCTGCCCGCTGAAATCGTGGTCTGCCCCATTGTTCGCGAGGCGGACGGGCTGGCGCTCAGCTCGCGCAACGTCTATCTCAGAGTGGCCGAACGACGCCAGGCGCTGGTGCTCAGCCGGGTGGTTTGGCTGGTGGAGGCGATGGCAGCCGGCGGAGAGCGCCGTGCCGGCGTGTTGATTAACGCTGCGAGGCGAGCCTTCGCCAGTGAGCCGGGCGCGCGGGTGGATTATGTGGAACTGGTGGATTGGGCGACGCTGGAGCCGGTGGAGATTGCGGTGCCAGGAAGCCTGTTTGCGGTTGCCGCGTGGGTGGGGAGTACAAGGCTGATCGATAATACTGTGGTTCAGGCGCAATGAGCTTTGTCACGATTGGCCTGAGTAGAACGCCGCAGTCCGTTTACCGGGCGCAGGATCAGGCGATAAGCGACAACCCAGCCAAGGCGATTATTCTGAAACGTGACTACAACGCCACCCATACCCCCAAGACTCCGCTTCGGAAGAGTCTTCTCTGGTCCTCTATTCGATGGCTCGGCCTCGCTGTCGTGCTTCTTTGGTCGCTGGCAGCGCTGATGCTTGTGGCTGCGCGGTGGATAGACCCGCCGACTACCGCCGTACACATGCAGCGCCGCCTGCAGGCCTGGATTCACCACACGCCATATCACGAACGCTACACATTCATTCCGCTCAGCCAAATCTCGCCCGAACTGCAACACGCTGTCGTCGCCGCGGAGGACGCTCGCTTCTACCAGCACCATGGGTTCGATTGGCAGGCGATCCAAATCGATGCCCAAGAGGATCTGGAAGGCGGCCGCACGCGCGGAGCTTCTACCATTACGCAGCAACTGGTAAAGAACCTGTTCTTCGGGACGGGCCGCTCTATTCTCCGCAAGGGTGCAGAGGCCACGTTGGTACCGGTGGCGGAATTGGTCCTCGGCAAGCAGCGCATTCTGGAGATCTATCTCAACGTGGTCGAATGGGGCCCTGGTATCTATGGAGCAGATGCGGCGTGCCGTTATTGGGACCGGAGCGGGGCCCGGAATATCGACCGGGAACAGTCGGCACGGCTCGCCGCGATATTGCCGGGGCCTCTGAAGCGGCGGCCCGAGCGGATGAATCACTACAGTGCGGTCATTCTCAAGCGGATGAGCCAAATGGGTTGGTAATTCGGAGGGATATTCCGCCAATACTGCGCCCGGGATAACTCTCACGTTGGGCTTGGCCGGTTGGTCGCCGGGTCGGAGATAAGGCACGAGAGCCAGCGTCGGCGAGTGCAAAATCGACCTTGCGTAATCTGCCGTCCTAGCTGCAAGCTGGTAGCTATGCCGGAGTTGCCCGACATCGCCGCTTACATTACCGCGCTGGAGGCGCGCATCCTTGGGCAGCCGCTTGAGCGGGTGCGGCTGAGCTCAGTATTCCTGTTGCGCACCGCTGACCCGCCGCTGGCGAGCGTCGAGGGGCGCATAGTGCGGGAGATCCGGCGGATCGGGAAGCGCATTGCCATCGGGGTTGATGGCGAGTTGTGGCTGGTGCTGCACTTGATGATCGCCGGGCGGTTGCATTGGCGGGCGGCGCAGGCAAAGCTGGTCGGGCGAAATGCGCTTGCGGCTTTCGATTTTGCCTTGGGCTCGCTGGTGCTGACCGAGGCGGGGAGCAAGCGGCGGGCGTCGCTGCATGTGCTGCGCGGAGAAGAGGCGCTGCGGGAGATCGATCCGGGCGGCGTGGAGATTTTCGCGACGAACCTGGAGGGGTTTCGCGGCGCGCTGATGGCGGAGAATCGGACGCTGAAGCGGGCGCTGACCGATCCGCGGGTGATCAGCGGGGTTGGGAACGCTTATTCGGATGAGATACTTCATGCGGCGGGACTCTCACCCATCGCGCTGACCCACAAGCTAAAGCCGGAGGAGTGGGAGAGGCTTTTCGGGGCGACGCGCTCGACCCTGACCCTGTGGATGGATCGGCTGCGGAGCGAAGCGGAGAGGGGCTTCCCCGAGAAGGTGACCGCTTTTCGGCCAGAGATGGCGGTGCACGGGCGGTTTGGGCAGCCGTGCCCGCGTTGCGGCGAAAAGGTGCAGCGCATCCGCTACGCCGATAACGAGACCAACTACTGCGCGCGGTGCCAGACCGGAGGTAAGGTGCTGGCCGACCGCGGGCTTTCGCGGCTGCTGGGGGCCGACTGGCCGCGAACGCTGGAGGAGTTGGAGGGGCTGAAGCGGCGGTGACGGACGCAAGGCAGTTGAACGCGATTCCGCTTGACAGCGCCTTCCCTTCTGCGGCACAGTCAACTGCGCGACTCCTTTTGGGCCGGTTGGCGGTCTTCCCCCATGATTTGCGGAACTTTCGGCCCATTGGAGGCGACATTCTTCCCCTTTTGCGAGGTTTATCCATGCACCATCTTCATTTCAATCATTTGGCTGTGCTGGTTTGCGCTTTGTATCAGTGGATACTGGGCGCGCTTTGGTATTCGCTGTTTTTTGCCAAGCCGTGGATGGCTCTGACAGGGCACGTTGCCGGCTCGAGGCCCAAGGGCGCGGTCGCCGGGATGATCACGTCGTTCATCGGCGGGCTGCTTTTGTCGTTTGTGCTGGCACACGTAGTGCTTTGGTCGGGCGCGGCGACGATTGCATGCGGTGCCTTTATCGGCTTCATCTGCTGGCTGGGATTCATTGCGATGCCGCTGCTGGCGGAGACGATCTATGAACAGCGCCCCTTCAAACTCTTTGCCATCAACAACGGGTATTGGCTGGCGGGGCTGGCGGTGAGCGGCGGTATTTTGGCGGCTTGGCGATGAGGCGCGGCTCCGGCTTTGGCGCTAAAATCAGGGCATGAGCAAAACTGTGATCGCAACCGACAAAGCTCCTGCCGCGATCGGGCCTTATTCGCAGGCCGTGCGGGTGGGGAATCTTGTCTTTACGGCGGGGCAGATTGGTGTCGACCCGGCAACACAGCAGGTTGTCGCGGGCGGTATTACCGAGCAGACGACGCGCACATTCGAGAACTTGAAGGCGATTCTGGAAGCGGCGGGCTCGAGCCTTGGATCCGTGGTCAAGGCCACGGTTTTCCTGAAGGATATGAACGACTTCGCTGCCATGAACGCGGTCTACGGCAGCTATTTCTCCCAGGTGGCGGCTCCGCTGCCGGCGCGGTCAACCGTCGAAGTGGCGCGGCTGCCCAAGGATGTGCGGGTGGAGATTGAGTTGGTGGCCGAGGCCTGAGGTGACCTCTGCGGCGTCTTTCGGCGGGCAGGGAACGTCCAATCGGCGTAGACGAAGCCCTGGGAGGCAGCCGATGAGCGAGACCGAAGCGTTAGTGCGGAGCGAAGCCGAGTGGCGCGCGCAGCTCACGCCGGAGCAGTACAGAATTTTGCGCGAAAAGGCCACAGAGCGCCCCTTCACCGGCATCCTGACCGAGAACCACGAGAGCGGGAACTACCACTGCGCAGGCTGCGGGGCGCTGCTGTTCCTGAGTGGGGCGAAGTTCGACTCGGGATGTGGCTGGCCCAGCTTCATGCTGCCCGCAGAGTCGAAGGCCGTCGCCGAGCACGAGGACTTGAGCCTTGGAATGAGGCGCGTCGAGGTGACCTGCGCCCGCTGCGGCGGCCATCTGGGACACGTCTTTCCCGACGGGCCGCGGCCAACCGGGCTGCGCTACTGCATCAACTCCGCCTCGCTCACTTTCGAGCGGGCCAGTCGAAGCAAATCCGAAGTCGAATCAGAGCGGACAAATCAGAGCGGGAAAAGAGATTCTGAAGCGGACTGCATCGTCGCGAGGCGAGTGCGGCGGCGCAGCGGCTGCGGATCGGACGAGGCCAGCAGGCCTGCAATCTCGCGAAGCTCCGCGCGAACGTGGGCAATGGTCGAGGCGACGGCATCCGATCTCTGGCCGGAGACAGGCTCTGCGGACTCAGCGGCCAGCAGCGGAAAAGGAGACAAGACCTCTCGCTGAAGGACGGGCTGCGGAGCGTTGCGGCTGGGGACCTGCTCCAGGGCCTGCCGGGCGCCAGCCAGCGTATAGCCGTCGTTGTGTACCAAGTTTTTTATTTTCAATGCAAGTTCGACATCGCGGCGGCGGTAAAGCCGCTGACCGGTTCCGCTCTTGTTGGGCCTTAGCTGGGGAAACTGCGTCTCCCAAAAGCGGAGGACATAGGTTTCGACGCTACAGATGCGGGCCACATCGCCAATCTTGAAGTAGAGCCGGTCGGGGATGACGGGCGCTTCCGTGGAGCGGATTGTGGTTTGCTGCAAGGCCATGGTGAAGTCGAGGAGGAGACCGCAACTGGGTGAAGCCACTCTCTAGGGGGATTATAGGCCACAGATTGCACCATTTGTGAAGCAAAAACTGCAAAGAGACAGATTCCCCGGTTTCAAGTTCGAGACCGGGGGCACCCGCGGGTCATTCCCGGTCCAAGAATCGAAATATGGGGCAACCGCGACTACTGTTTCTTGAGGACGGCTGAGTCCTTTTCGTCGGAGAGGATGGCGGATTCAAGCCGGCGGAAGTCGGCGACTTTGGCAGGTGGAATCTCAACCTGGCGGACGACATATTCGCGGTCGTAGTGCAGGAGATTGCCTTTGACTGAGACGGTGGAACGATAGGCGGCAAAGTCGAGGTCGACGTTGACAGGGTCTGGGGTTTCATCGACGACGTAGCCGGGGGGGATGGCGATATCGAAGGTGTCATGCCAGCGGCCAGTGGCGTTGAGGTCGATGGGATAGATGCGCGGCTTGTCGTCGAAGGGCAGAACATGGGTGCCGACGACGCGGGGACGCACCAGCAAGAGCGGACCGGCTTGATGGGAGTATTGGTGCGCTGTCACCTTGTAGTGGAATTCGATGGGTTTGTCGAGGGCAGCGGGCTGGGTGAATTCAAAGGCGTCAAGTGTGACGCCGGGAAGCGTTTCGGCCACAAACTTCTCCCAGTATTCACGGCGTTCCTTGTCGTCGGTGTACTTGAGGAATTCGCGCAGGTTGGCTCCGGCAGGCCCGGAGTGTGAGGTATCGACCGAGCCGGTGAGCGTACCGTCGGCCGCTAGAGTGAAAGAGCCTTTCTGTTCGGTGCCGTTGGCGTCTGGGTCAAGGACGGGAAGAGCGATGATCTGGCTGGCCAGGCCGTCGGCAAGGGTGCCGTAGCCGCCTTGCTCGTAAGAGGGCAGATTACCAACCGGCGTGCGCTCGTTGGTGGGGTCGAAGATCAGGTAGCGCTTGCCATTTTTGCCTTTGGCGATAGCTTTGAGGCGCGGATCCTGTACATCGGCTGGAACCTCAATGGCGGTAATCATGTGGTTGCCTAGCAGGGAGGGAGCATCGGGATCGACGACGTCGCGACGGTCGTCCACCGGCATGTATGCGGCATGGATGCCGGCTACCTGGAGCATAGAAATCAGCAGGGTGGTCTTGTCTTTGCAGTCGCCATAGCGATTGCGGAAGATGTCGGCGGCATGGTTTGCCTGCAAGCCGCCGATGCCGCGGAAAACGATGAAGTAGCGGATATTCTTCTGAATGTACTCAGTGATGCGGGTGAGCCTGGTGTAGAAGTCGGGCGCGCCGGCGATGAGTTCCTGGGTTTTGGCGGTGATCTCAGGCGATGGGTCGGGGCGGTTTGACTCGAGCGTGGTCACCCATTGCCCGATGGCGCGCCATTGGTTGTCCTTTCCTTCGACGGCAGCATCGCCCCACTGAACGGACATGCGCGCGGCGAGCGCGGCCCATTCCGGACCGGAACGCAGGTCGCGAAGGTCGAGCGCGGGCATGTCTTTCAGCTCCCAACGGAAATGGTTTGGGGCGACCTCGACCGGCTTGACGGGCTCGAATCTGTGCCATGCCTCGGAGTGGGCGCGACCGGGAGGCAGGTCGACCTCCAGGGCCTGGAAGACCACGGGGATGCCGGTCTGGATACGCCATTCCGTCTCCTGAAGATAGGGTTCGAGCAATTCTTCGGATTCGCAGAGAATGGTTGCGCCCACGTCGGCGGCGGGAGGATGGACAATGCGGGTTTTGCGGGTGGAGAGCATGATGGGAATGCCGAGATCGCCCTCATCGACGAAGTCAGTATCCTTGGCGGGGTACTGCGTTTGGTCGGCGGTGATGGTCCATGCGCGGAAGTAGTTGATCTTCTCGTCCACATCATAGGAGACCCCGCACTCTCCATCGCGGCGGCCCTGCGGCTTGAGGATACGAATGGCTTCGCGCTCGCGCTCGACGGCACGGCCCTGAGCATCGACGGTTTCGAGGTATTCGTCGAAGAGAATAACGGCGGGGGCATCCTTTACGTTAGCTGGCGTCGGAGTCTTGGCGGCAACCAGGCCCCAGTCGGGAATAGGCTTGTCCTTGTCGAACCAGGTGGCGAAGCCAGGGGAGGCGGCCAAGAGGAGGATAGCGGCCACACGAACGGGGAAACGGAGAGATCTCGGTGAGAACGGGGATGGCATTGTCAGTTTCCTTTCGCAGCGGGGGCGCGAGTGAGGACGAGCTGCTGCTGGTCGGCTGTGGCGACTTTCTGATAGAAGTCGTGGAGGCTGGGGTAATCCTTGGGATCGAGGAGCGTGAAGTTGTAAGCCAAGGCGCGGAAGACGGTGACAGAGCCATCTCTTGCGGTGGAGTTGATCTTCAAAATGGCGTGATCGGGCCATGACGTATTGGCATCCTGGGGCAAGCTATCGATCTTGAATCCGGGCGGCAGATGGTAGGTTACCTCATCCTGCTCCAACTCGGGGTAGTGGACATCAACTGGAATGACGCGCTTGTCCTGCGCCACGAAGGGGTGTTTGGCGCGGGATTCAAAGAAGAGGCCGGGCAAGAAGAAATGCTTGCCGGTTGCCGAGCCGATGCTGCCGCGGACGTTGGCGATGCCGACGAGGCTGGCATCTGCGTCCTCAAGGCCGGTAAAGTGGTCGAAATCGGCCTGCGCGCCATCGGGAAGATTGGCATTCAGCGACTCGTTGAACTGCTTCTTGACCTCTTCTTCGTCGTTTTCGAGGGCCAGTTGGCGCCAATGGAGCGCATTCGGGCCGGTCATGACGAAGCGGACAGAGCCCGTCACATTGCCTTCCTTGTCGATGTTGAGATCGGCGACGCGGTTTACGATCGAGTTTCGATAAGTGATTCCTGGAGTGGTTACGATGACGGCGTTCTTTTCGGTGAACTGGAACCCGGTCGCGATATTGTGCTTCCAGTGCAGCATTCCAAAGGGACACATCTTCTGGCCGGGGTCCAGATACACGTCCTTGCCGCCGAGTTCAACCATCACGATGTCATCGTCGAGCTGGGAACTCGATAAATAGTTCACGTCGAAGATGGCTCGATTGCGATCGACGACAGCGGTCGGCCAGGCCTTAAGGCCTACTGCGCGAGCAAGGGCGGCATAGAGGAGCGCGATCTCGTCAGCTGATCCGCTCTGCTGCTTCCAGACGTCCTCTGCTTTGCCGATATCTTTGAGCTTGTTCTTCTTGCGCTCAGCTTTAGATTTTGTGCGGCTAAAGTCAGTGTTATCGAGTTTCTGGACGGCGGCATAGATTTTGATCGCTTTTTGCTCATCGGTATCGCCGGGCGCCACGATCCCGGCGGCGACATTCTTGAGCAAGTTGGTTGGCTTGGTAAAATCCTGGATCCAAGCGGCCCAGATTTTGCGCCTGGTGTTCCAGAAGTCTTCGCCGGATTTTGCTCCGGTGCCGGAAAAGAACCTTACGAACCAACGGAGGGTGTTGAGCGGCGGCATCCAATCGTCGTCGGGCTCAGGCGGAATGTCGCCAATATCAAGGCTAAACTCGCCACCGTGCTGGACTACCTTTTCACTTGATTCCACATGCGATTCATACATCACTTCCTCGCTGAAGGGATAGAACACGTAGTGTGCCTTGTGGACAAAGTACGGCTTTTGGATATACCACGCGGGTTCAAATCTCCATGAAATACTCCGCTCAATCTTCAACCGGTATTCCAGGATGCTTCCGACTTCGGCACTGGGCAAGGTAAAGACTACCGAATTCACCTGGTAACCTTTTGATTTGACATCCATCAGATCAGAGGGCTTGGCGGTCAAGAGAACGATGGTTCCATCCGCATGGATAGTACGGCCTTGAATGTCTTTGACCATATCAATGTCCCGGTCATAGGGTAAGCTGACCGTCGCGAGATCCTTGCCTTTCTCCGTGAGCACCTTAATGCGCTCATAGAGGCTATAGGTCGAATCTGCATTGTTGGTGATCTCCTCGACGTAAAGATAGACGGCGGCGGCGCCGGGGGCTTTGGGGTCGGAGGTCATCTTGAGTTCGTCGTCGGTGGGGGGCTGGAACTGGGCGCGCAGCAGGGACGAGGATACGAGAGCGAGGAGCAAGAGCGCGGCGCGCCGGAAGCCCGGCCGAGGGGTGCGGCTCCGGGGGGATGCGGGAGGGGGGTGGGTCGAGGAGATCACTGGTTGCCTTTCACTTCAGGAGATTTGACGAGGACTAGCTGCTGCTGGTCAGAGGAGGCAACCTTTTGGTAGAAGCCGCGGAGGTCCTGGTACTCGCCGGGTTGGGCGGCGGTGAAGACGCGGGCCAAGGTTCGGCCGATGGTGACGCTGCCGGATGCGGTGACGGATTTGGTAACGAGGACCGCATGGTCGTTCCACGAGACAGTGGCGTCCTGGGGTGCGCCTTCGACGGAGAGGCCTGGCGGCAGACGATAGGTGACCTGATCGGATATCTGTTCGCCATAGTGCATGTCGACGGCTTCGATGCGCTTTTCCTGATCGACGAAGGGATGCGCGCCGCGGGTTTCAAAGAAAAAGCCGGGAAGCAGGAGGCGTTTTGAGGTAGCGGAGCCGAGAGCGCCCTGCGCTTTGACGAATGCGGTGAGGTTTACATAGGGGTCGTCGAGGCCGGCGAAGCGGTCGATGTGGGCTTCGATGCCATCGGGAACCATGAATTCAAGCCAACGGTCGAACTGTTTTTTGACTTCGTCCGGGTCGTTTCTGAGGGCCGCCTGACGCCAGTGGAGGGCTTCCTGGCCCGTCATGATCAAGCGAAATGCGCCGGAGACGGCGCCGTGCTCGTCTACGGCGAGGTCGCCGATGCGAACAAGCGAGTTTGGCTTGTAAGTCTGAAACGGGGTGGTGGCCGCATAGTGACCATCCGGGCTCTGGCGTGCGCCGCTGGCTCCCGAATGGCTCCAGTGAAGGGTTTGGAAGGGGCACATTTTTTCGGCGGGGTCGAGGAGAATCTCCTGGCCGGCCGTGGCGAGGACAACAATGTCGTCCGTGAGCTGGCCGAAGTCGAGATAGCCGGCGTCAAAGATGCCCTTTTCGCGGTTGACGAGCTTCACGTCGGAGGCAGTGAGGCCAGCGGCGCGGAGCATGGCAACGTAGAGGAGGGCTATGTCTTCGCCGGAGCCACTTTTCTGCGCCCAGGTGTCTTCGGCGCGCTTGGCCACCTTGAGCTTGAGCTGTTTCATCTCTGCTTCACTCTTGTGGCGGGAGAAGTCAGTGTTTTCGAGAGCCTGCACGGCTATATAGAGTTTTTTTGCTTTGTCGAGTTCGCTGTCGGAAGGGGCAATCAAGCCGTTGACAGCTTCGCGGATGGGCTTTGTGGGCTCGGCGAAACGATCGACATCCTTGGACCAGAGCTTGGTCTCGGAGACCCAGAAATCCTGGCTGTTTGAGGCGAACTTGTAGTAGAAGCGCACATGATAAAGAAAGCTGTCGATGGGCGGCATCCACTCTTCTTGCGGGCTCGGAGGGATGTCGGTGAGGTCGAGGTTGAAGCGGCCGAATCCGTCCTGCTTGAGCGCGGCGCCGGGCGGGAGTTGGGTCCACCAGAGGAGCGTATTGAGGACTCTTCCACGCGCATCGGTCAGGTAACCAAAGGTGGTGTCGGCGGTGCCTCTCATGAATAACTTGAATGGTTTGAATGCGTAGCGGGCTTTGTGGACGAAATATGGCTTTTGGATTTGCCATTCCGGGGAAGAGACGAGGTGTTCGTCGTATTGCACTTCGTAGCGATATTCAAGGATGCTGCCGACTTCAACGCTGGGCAGGTTGAATACCTTGCGGTCGACCTGGAACTCGCCGTACTTGGTTGCGGCCTTGACGATCAATAGGTCTTCGGGTTTGCCGATGAGGGGAACGACAGTGCCATCGGAGTGAATGGTGCGGGCCTGGATGTTGGTGACACGAGAGTCGCCCGACAGGAAAGGAACCTGGACCGAGGCCAGTTCCTTTCCCTTCTCAGCAAGTACCTTGATGCGTTCGTAAACGACGAGCTGGTGGGAGGGGTCGTCGGTTGTCTCCTCGACATTGAGGTAGACGGCGGCGGCGCCGGGGGCTTTGGGGTCGGTGGTCATGTTGAGTTCTTCGGGGGTGGGGGGCTGGAACTGGGCGAAGAGGAGGGGTGGCGACGCGAGGGCGAGGAGCAGAAACGTGGCACGGAGGCCGCAGAGGGGCCGCACGAAGCAGCCCCTCGCAGGTACGGAACGAACTTGGGACGAGGAGATCATTGGTTGCCCTTCGCTTCTGGAGATGATGTCAGGACCAGTTGCTGCTGGTCAGAGGCGGCAACTTTTTGGTAAAAGCCTCGCAGGTCCTGGTATTGGTCCGTCAAGGCGAAGGTGAAGGCGCGGGCCAGGGAGCGTCCAATGGTGATCTGGCCGGGGGCCTGGACCGTGGTAGTGGTAAGGATGGCATGCGAGGGCCACGCGATCTTTACATCCTGCGGCGCGCCTTCCACTGTAAGCCCAGCCGGAAGGTGATAGACGACCTGGTCGTTCACCACTTCGCTATAGTGCATATCGACAGGAGTTTGGCGCCTCTCTTCATCGACAAACGGCTGGTGGGCGCGGGTCTCGAAGAAATAGGCCGGCAGCAGAACCCGCTTATTCATGGCCGAACCGAGAGTCCCCTGCACCTTGATCACCGCTCCCAGAGTGACGTCGGGATTGTCGAGCCCTATGAAGTGGTCGATGTGCACATTGACGCCGGCCGGGACTGTTGTTTCGAGCCAGCGATCGAACTGCTTCTTCACTTCGTCTTCATCGTTTCTCAGAGCGATTTGACGCCAGTGGAGCGCCTGCTGCCCGATCATGGCAAAGCGCAGGGCGCCCTGCACTCCGCCTTGGCTGTCGAGAGTGATCTCTCCTCGGCGGGTTGTATTGTTGTCCGGGTAGCTCTGTCCCGGTGTATTGCTGGGGGTCTTCCAGTCGCTGCCCTGCATGAAGCCGCTGGCATTCGAGTGTCTCCAGTGGAGCGTCTGGAAGGGGCACATCTTTTCGCCGGGGTCGAGCATGATCTGCTTGCCGCCGATGTCGAGAACGACAATAGTGTCTTGGAGTTGATCGAAGCTCAGAAAGGCGGGATCGAAGACGCCCATTTCCCGATCAGTTATCTTCAAGGGCTTGGCCGAGAGTCCGGCGGCGCGGAGCATGGCCAGATAGAGAATGGCGATGTCTTCGCTGGAGCCGCTCTTCTGCACCCAGGTGGCTTCGGCCCGCTTGGTTTGGGAGCTGTTGAGTTGCTTCAGTTCAAACTCTCCTTTTCCGTGGGAGAAGTCCGTATTGTCGAGCGCCTGGACAGCCTTGTAGAGTTTCTTTGCTTTGTCCAAGTCGCTGTCGCCGGGAGCGATCGAGGCAGCCACAGCATCCTTGATGGTTGGCGAGGCTTCGGCAAGGCGGTCCACTTCCGCCGACCAGTGCTTGAGCTCGATTGGCCAGTATTCGACCGAGCTGCTTTCGGCAGACATGTCGAACCGGACCTTGAAGCGAAAGTTCTGCAACGGGGGCATCCAGTCCTCGTGCGGGATGGGCGGAACATCGCTGACATCCAGTGAGTACTGGCCCTTGAGGTTTCTATTGAGGGTTACGCCACGGGGAAGAACCTGCCACTCTACCATCTTGTTGATCGGATGGCCGTTATGGTCGATAAAATAATTGGCCAGGCCATGGTTGAACTCCTTGGATGGGGTGAATTCGTAGTGCGCTTTATGGACGAAGTATGGCCTTTGGATATCCCAATGGGGTGAAGACATAACGAAATCGTCGAAGCGAAGCTTATATGAGTACTCCAGAATGCTGCCTACCTCAACGCTGGGCAGAGTGAAGACCTTGCGATTGATCTGGACTTCGCCTTTGTCGGAAGTCTTTTTGGAGACCAATAGATCCGCCGGATTTACGGTCATCGGAATCACGGTTCCGTCCGGGTGTATGGTACGGACTTTGACCTCGTCAATCCGGGTTGCGTCGGTGCCAAGAACGGCAGGGATGTTGTAATCCGTCGTGTCGCTCTTGACATAGGGCAGTTCGACCGTGGCCAGTTCCTTGCCCTTTTCCTGGAGGACCTTGATGCGCACATAAAAGCTTTGATAATGGAGGTCGTCGTCGAAGATTTCATCGACATTGAGGTAGACGGCGGCGGCGCCCGGCGCTTTGGGATCGTCGGTCATCTTGAGTTCTTCGGAGGTAGGCTGCCGGAATTGGGCGCGGACGAAGAGCGGGAAGGCGATGACGAGAAGCAGAAGTACGGTGCGCAGGCCAAAGGAGGGCCGCAAGATGCGGCCCCCGGCAGATGCAAGAAGAATGCGGATCACTGAGGTCATTCGCTGCCCTTTCCGGTCGGAGACGATGTAAGGACGAGTTGCTGCTGGTCAGAGGCGGCAACTTTTTGGTAAAAGCCGCGGAGGTCCTGGTATTGGTCCTTCATGGTGAAGGTGAAAGCGCGGGAGAGCGAGCGGTTGATGGTGATCTGTCCGCGCATCTGCATGGTGCTAACGCTGAGGATGGCGCGCGAGGGCCATGAGATCCTTCCGTCCTGCGGCGCGCCTTCCAGCATCAGTCCGTCTGGCAGACGATAGACCATCTCGTCGTCCACCACCTCGCTATAGTGCATGTCCACAGGCTCCTGCCGATTCTCCTCGCTGACAAACGGGTGATTGCCGCGGGATTCAAAGAAAAAGGCAGGCAGCAGAATCCGCTTGCCTGTGACCGTGCCCAGAGTTCCCTTCACGTTGGCCACCGCAACAAGATTCACGTCTGGATTATCCAGCCCTGAAAAGTGGTCAATGTGCGCCTCCACGCCGTCGGGAACAATGGTCTCAAGCCAACGGTCGAACTGCTTCTTGACCTCGTCCTCATCGTTTTTGAGCGCGATTTGCCGCCAGTAGAGGGCCTGCTGCCCGATCATGACAAAA
>JBEKPI010000086.1:0-14214 GCA_049520855.1 Occallatibacter sp. | reverse complement strand
CCTTCGAGCGCGAAAAATGCGTCCACTGTGGCGCATGCCTCTGGAACTGCGGCCAATCGCGCGACGGCGAGCACTCCAACATCGAATTCCGCGCCGGCGCGGGCGGCCTCCACTCGGCGGAGAACTGAGCCTCAACACTCGATCTATACTGATCGTTGTGACTTTGAAAGGGCACGACTTTAGTCGAGCCGCAAACTGCAATAATATCGACGTGGGCCTTAGCCCCTGAGGGAACGTGAAATGAATAAGTTCATTGCTGTTTTGTTTATGACGCTCTTTGCCACAACGTCGATTTATGGGCAGAAGACGCGCTTCGGTCAATCTCCGCCCAAGGCCAAACCTGGAATTGATTACCCAATTCAATTGCACGTTACAGGTGCTCACACCCGATCTCATTGCAGTAGTTTTGCAAGGGTAGTTAATTGCCAAGATGTGATGTATGTCGATGCGATTTTAGAGGGTAAAAAGATCGAATTGGTGGGAAACATCGACGTGGATTACACATCTGTCAATTTACCTCCGGGCGATTATCAGGCTCGATTAACGACGAAGAACCCAGGCACTATTCTCACTACTTTTGGTCAGGAATACGAATTGGTCCTTGCTGACAAAACTCTTTGGAATGGTAAAATTTCCGGTTATTCCGAATAAAGTGTTTTCGGAGAAGAATTTGATAAGTAATAACAAGGAAAAGAGCAAGGGCAAATGTTTTTCACATCGTGGTTTGCGCGGGCATCGTTCCCGATCTGCTGCAAGGTTGAGCGCTTTGGGGCTACGGTAACAAAGCCCTCAGGGGCGTGAACGAAGGCAGTGGAGGAGGTCTTAAGGCCTTGAATCAGAACAATGCTGGCAACGGAGATTTGCTCAGGTCGGCCCGTAGGAACAGTGCCTGCGTCGTTAGCTACGGCATTCTGCTCCTGCTGCTAGCCGCCCACGTGGCTCGCGCCGAAACTCCTCTCATCGTGCGCGATCCCAATGCCTCGTTTCTCGATGTGCAGGCCCGGCGCAAGGCTCTCCAAAATGTCCAGACCCCTAGCCAGACCTCGAGATTGCTTGAGGCGCTAGCCAGCCCGAAGAGCTGCACGGGGGCACCGATACCCGCGCCGCCTCCGAAGGGCCAGGACATTCCCTCCCGCTACCGGAGCAGCAGCCATGGAGAGTTGAATCCTCAGGAACACACACTCTCCGAGCCTTACTACAATGTCCAGGACGTAGCCGCCTGGGGAGCCAACCGCTATCTTGTCACCGGAGATCCGCTGGAGGCCGCTTGCGTGATTCATGCTCTGCTGCCCTGGGCGCAGAGCAAGGCGCTGCTCAACTACAACGCCAAGGACGACATGGTGGTGTGGTTTCAGTCCACCTGGACAGTGGCATCGCTCTCGCTTTCGGTTTCAGTGATTCGCGCCGAGCCTGCGCTGAACCCCGCCGAACGGGATCAGGTCATCGCATGGCTGCGCGCCGCCGCGCAAAAAGCCGTGAGCGAATCCCGCGGGCCGAGCTCTGGAACGGAGCGCAACAACCACTTCTTCTGGCGCGGCCTGGCGGCGACCGCCGCCGGCGTCATCAGCAAGGACGACAACCTGTTTGCCGCCGGACTCAGAACCTATGCAACCGCCATCGGCGAGATCGATTCCCGTGGAGCCTTTCCGCTTGAGATGGAACGGCACGAGTTGGCGCTTCACTATCAGGCCTTCGCCATCGAACCCCTGGTGATGATCGCCGAGTTGGCGCGACGCCAGGGCATCGACATCTACGGCGTCGAGGAGAACAAGCACCGCTTGAGAGACGCGGTCGTCTTTCTGTCGAAAGCCATGGCCGACCCAACCCTGGTGAAGAAGTACGCCTCGGAGACCCAGCAGATTGCCCCCGACCTCGAAGCAGGCAGCCAACTGCTGGCATGGGTCGAATTCTGGAATCTTCGCTTTGCCGATCCATCGTGGCAAGGCGTTCTCCAGAAGCCGTTTTACGCCGCGCGCCTCGGCGGAAATACCACACTGTATGTTGCGCCGGTCGATGAAAAGGCGCCGCAAGCCCCCGCAACCCAAACTGTAAAATGAAATATGACACCCTTGAAGGAAACATGAATGGCAAATACTTTGCACATCGTGGTTTGCGCGGGCATCGTACCCGATCCGCTGCAAACTCTTGAGCCGGTCACCGGGCCGAACGGTCCGGGACTGAAAAACGAAATGGTTCTCCCCGCAGTCCTTGATCCATGGGCGGCCAGCGCGCTCTATGAAGCGGCAAATCTCGCCGCGAAAAACCCCGGCAGCAAGCTCTGGCTGGTCTCGCTCGGCCCCAAGGCCAAGCTGCAACAGGTGATGATGACGGTGGCGCAGAAGGCCGCCTTCGAGTTGGTTCCCATCGATGGACCCATCGGCGGCTTTCCCGACGCGCACTCGACCGCAGCCGTGCTGGCCGAGACCATCGCCGCGCTGCCCGGCCTGGACCGTGGCAAGTTGCTGTTATTCGGCGGCTGGGAGTCGGCTACGCGCGGCGCGGGCGTTACGCTTCAGCTCGTCGGCGAACGCCTCGGCATCGCCGATCAGTTTCAAGGCGTAGACCAAATCGACCTGCTCGAGGACGGCAGCTTTGAAGTGCTGGAGCGCGTCGAGGGCGGCAAGCATCAAGTCTCCCTCTGCGCCGGAACCTCGGCCGTGCTGGGCTGGGCCACTGGCAATCTCGCCGAGCCGCGCAACAATCCGCAAGTGGGCATGGCGAATATGCGCACCATCATGCCCGCGCTTGCCAAGGCCAAAACCGCCAAGCTCGAAGCCAACGGTTTGCGCTACATCTCCGTCAGCCTGCCCAAGCAGCAGCGGACAACCCGCATCGAGAAGAACCTGACACCCGACGAGATCGCGGCCGAACTGGTCGAGTGGATTGGAGCCGAATGATGGAGACCATCCTCGTACTCACGCACGCCGATGAATCCGGCTCCGCCCTCACCAAGGCCTCGCTCGAAGCCGTCACCGCCGGCCAAGAGCTTGCTGCCCTCCTTTCAGCGCCTCTCACCATCGGCATCGTTGCCGCCGATGCCCACTCCGCCGCCAGCGCACTATCCACTGCTGGCGCGCATCTTAGGTCGGTCTCCGGCGAAGCCTTTGCCCAGGCGCGCTACGCCTCCGACGCAGCCGCCCTCGAAGCCCTCTGCCGCGCGGCCCAGGCCACCATCGTGCTTGCCCCCGGCAGCTCTCGCTTCGCCCGCGTTGCCGCCGGTGTCGCCCATCGCCTCGGAGGCTTCATCGACACACACATCACGGCGGTCGGCGGCGCGGATACCGTGGAAGCCACGCGCTGGTTCTATCGACAGCGTGTTGAAGCTGTACTCAGCCGCGAAGTGCGCCCCTGGTTCCTGCTACTCGACGCGGGCACTCATGCCGCCTTTGCCGGCCAGCCGGGCGCTGCTCAAGTCGAGCCGGTCGCCGTCCAGCTCCCTGAGATGCGCACCACCGTCAGCGGCTTCCGCGCCCCGGCGCAAGGCGCGCAAACCATCCGCCCCGATGCGAAGATTTTGTTCGTCGCCGGCGCCGGCTGGACCAAGAAACAGCCCGACAGCCAGGTGCATGTTGGCGAGGCCGGCGAACTGATCCTCGGTTTCCTGCGCGCGACCGACGCATCGCTGGGCAGCAGCAAATCCCTCGTGGACCAGGGCGGCGAGGGGAACTCCGTTCTTCCTTTCCTCACGCACCTGAATCAGATCGGGCAAACCGGCGCTACCCCGCGCCACGCCAAGGGCCTCTCCACCTGCTGCCACGGCGAAGAACCGCACGTCGTGGGCTGGCGCTTCATTGGCGACCGCCGCGCCATCTCGCTCGACCCCAACTGCGGCTGGACGCGCGGCAAGGCTGATGTGGTCTATGTCGCCGACGCCTTCCCGGTGATGGCCAAAGTGAATGCCCTGCTGGCGGCGAAAAAGGCGTAAGCCGCTGCGGAAGGTAGTGTCCCGCAAGTCTCGGAATCGAGGCCCGCGGCCTCCGCGCGCTTGGATTGCAGCACTGAGAATCCCCGCACATTCATTGAGGTTTGATTCGATTGTGGTAGGTTAAATGTGGGAGCAATACAGAATATATGCCGCCAATTTCAGAATTTATCAAGCACCACTATCGCCATTTCAACGCCGCCGCTCTGGTCGATGCCGCCGAAGCCTACAACGCCCTGCTTGCCTCCGGCGGCAAGATGTTCGTCACCATTGGCGGCGCCATGAGCACCGCCGAGCTGGGCCTGTCGCTGGCCGAGATGATCCGCCAGAACAAGATTCACGGCATCTGCTGCACCGGCGCAAACCTGGAAGAGGACGTTTTCAACCTCGTGGCGCATGATTTCTATGAGCGTGTGCCGCATTACCGCGATCTGACCCCTGCCGACGAGGCCAGGCTGCTCTCGCGCCACATGAACCGCGTCACCGACACTTGCATCCCGGAGATGGAGGCCATGCGCCGCATCGAGAACGAGGTGCTGAAAGAGTGGGTCCGGGCCGACCAGGCCGGAGAACGCTTCTTCCCCCATCAGTTCATGTACAAGATTCTGCTCTCGGGCGACCTCAAGCCGTCCTATCAGATCGACCCAAAGAATAGTTGGCTGCTCGCCGCGGCGGAGAAGAACCTGCCCATCTTCGTCCCCGGCTGGGAAGATTCGACACTGGGCAACATGTACGCCGGCCACTGCATCTCCGGCGACGTGAAGAATGTCCACACTGTCCGCACCGGAATCGAATACATGATGGAGCTGGCCGAGTGGTACACCAACACCACCGCCGAGACTCCGCTGGGATTCTTCCAGATTGCGGGCGGCATCGCGGGCGACTTTCCCATCTGCGTCGTGCCCATGCTGCATCAGGACTTGCAGCGCGATCACGTGCCGCTGTGGGCCTACTTCTGCCAGATCAGCGACTCAACCACGAGTTATGGCTCCTACTCCGGCGCCGTGCCCAACGAGAAGATCACATGGGGCAAACTGGGCGAGAATACTCCCAAGTTCATCATCGAGTCCGACGCCTCGATCGTCGCGCCGCTGCTCTTTGCTTACGTGCTGGGCTGGTAGTTCTCGAGTTCGCGCCGGGGTGAGCGGAGTTTGAGGTTTGGCGAGGTCTTTGAGTCTCGGAGGGCCAGGAGGCCCTCAGTACAGCCGGTCAGGAGACCGGCTGTACAGTTTAGCGGCGACTGTGAGAAATGCGGGCTACGGCGTCAAAGTCAGCCAAGCCACTCCATAGCCCGGCAGCGCAACCGTCATGCGGGAAGCCGGCGTCACGCTCACTGGCGTAGGCCCGCTGCTGGCGCTGGTGGCCGCATCGATGGTCAGCAGAGTGGCCGACGAGAAGTTCCCCAGGCTCGACAGATCCACCACCACGGTTCTCGATGAGCCCGTCCCGTTGTTGTCCGCCGGCGATGCCACCGCGCGGTCATCCACCATCACAACCACTGACCCGTTGGCGTTCTCCGTCGCCAGCGTCTCCACCGTCGAGGTATCGGTGGCTGTGAGTTGAAGAATGTTCGGACCCGGCGAGGCGGCTGTTGACGGATAAATGCTTCCCAGCGTCTTGTCTACCCAGTAGCTCACGTACGGATTGTTGTTTGGGTCAACCTCGCTGTACTGCTGGTCGGCCGTGTAGTCCCAATGATAGAGCGCCTGGTTGCCAACCTTGCCCAGTTGCGAAAAGACGTAGGGCCGCCATGCCGCAAAGTAAGCGCTGGTGCCGCGCGTGTCGTCGACAAAAACCTGGCCGGGATTACATTCGCTCATGCCGTTGTTGCTCCAATCGGCATTGACGTTGTTCTCCGTCACCCACACCGGCACGTTAGCCAGGTCGGGGCGCGCTTGCAGCGCCTGATAGAAGTACTTCACGTTGGCCACAAACTGCGGAATGGTGCCGAATATCTGCGCGTCGGTGTCTTTCTGGTCGCAGGAGCCATAGAAATGCGTCGACATGATATCCACCTGCGTATTCACTCCGCCCGCATTTGCCGGTGCCAGAAATGGCGGCAGATACACCATTGGATCACCGCCTTCGCCCGAACCCAGGCCCCAGTCGGAAAACTCGAAGGCCGATAGCTTGATGGTCGGGTCCACGGCCAGCATGGC
The DNA here is from genome assembly GCA_049520855.1 of Occallatibacter sp. Classification (GTDB taxonomy): domain Bacteria; phylum Acidobacteriota; class Terriglobia; order Terriglobales; family Acidobacteriaceae; genus Telmatobacter. Next base: position 8,133 of record JBEKPI010000086.1, on the reverse strand, counting down.
CGGAACCACGGTGTTATAGAGCTGGGTGTACTGAGCCCCGTTGAGGCCGTTGCCGTTGAATTCGTTAAAGATTCCCCACCACTGAACCGGATAGCTGCCCGGCGACTGGAAGTGTGTGCCGCCCGCATCGAATCCCTCCTTGTTGTAGTAGCGCACCATGTTGGCCATCATGGCGGCAAAGTCGCTGGCGTGGTTGGCGACATCCAGGGTGGTTCCGTCGCTCAGGCACATCCAGGCTGGCGCCACGGCGACCTGCAACTCCGGGCTGTTATCGGCGGTTTGCATTACCGGCTGCAGCGTCGTGTCCAGCAGCGCGAAATTCCAGTCGCTGGCCGTGCCGGTGTTCGACACCATGGGGATGGCGCCCGACACTACCTGAATGCGAATGTGCTGCGGGCCAAGCTGGGTCAGCATGGTCTCCTTCGCCGTTTCCTCGGCTCCCGAACCAAAGTAGTCGGTCGTCCATCCTCCGATCTGGAACGATGTAGACATGAACTGCTTCAGCACTCCGTTGACTCCCAGCGTCGTATCCGTGGAATTGCCCACCTTCGCCACCGGGGCGCTCACCAGGGTGAAGCTCTGCGATCCGCTCAGGCCGGAGAGACTCGCCTGAATGACAGCCGCATAGCTGCCTGCCGGCGCTGAGGCGCTGCCGGTGAAAGTGATCGTCCCGGACGGGCCGCCGTTCACCGCCGCAAAAGCCTGCGTAACGCCGGTTGGCAAGCCGCTGGCAGCAACCGTTGCCGACCCGGTCGCCCCGGTGATCGTAACCGGCACATTAATTGCCGTACCGTCCTGCGGAACCACAACAGTCGAGCTGTCCAGCGTAACGGCGAGCGTGACCGGCGGCGTACTCGTGCCACCTCCGCCCCCGCAACCAGTCAATGCAATCAAAAGACCGGCAAATCCTACGACCGTAACCAAACGGAGTGATCGAAGCTGAAGAGTCATAAAAGAAGCACCTCACCGCAAGGAAGCGGCCGTCCTGCAACCGTTCAATATAGTCCCCGATCATAGGCCGTGCAAGCTGTTCGGTCACACGTGTAGCATCTTGCTCGCTGTGCAACAATCGCGCTGACAGGCTCGGTCGCGGCGGCAATGAGGAGATTCGCAGGCAGGGCCGTTGCAAGAAACAAAGGACTAGACTAGACTAGACCTAGTCAAGCTCAGGAGGCCTGCCATGCCGACGGTGAACATCTACGTAGCCAAGACCCAACTCTCCAAACTCGTCGATCTGGCCTCTTCGGGCACGGACGTCGTCATCGCGCGGGCGGGAAAGCCGGTGGCGCGCCTGACCAGCCTCAAGAAAGAAAAGCGCCCCATTGTCTTTGGTCTGCTCGAAGGCGAGGGTTGGATCGCGGAGGACTTCGACGCGCCGCTGCCGGATGAGATTCTGGCGCAGTTCGAAGGCCGGTGATGCAGCTTCTCTTGGATACGCATATCCTCTGCTGGCACATTTACGAGCCAAAACGCTTGCCAATGATGGCCCGTAAAATCATCCTTGAGGCCGAGGCGGTCTATGTATCTTCGGCCTCGGTCTGGGAGATTGCCATCAAGTCCAGGCTTGGCAAGATCAACGCGAATCCCCATCGAATTCAACAACAAATCGAGCCCAGCGGCTTCTTCGAACTTCCTGTCTTATCGAAGCATGCCGTCATGGTGGCGGATATGCCGCTTTATCACGGAGACCCCTTCGACCGTATTCTGATTGCTCAGGCCGACAGTGAATTGCTGCATCTGCTCACTGTCGATGCGCAACTCAAGCAATACAGCGAGCTCGTCATTCAGGTGTAAGCCGAGCCGCGTATTTCTCCCCGAAGCGCTCCATCGCTCGCAATCTACAGCACCCGCGCCAGCCACTTTCCGGTGTGTGAGAGGAGATTGGCGGCAATCTCTTCCGGTGTGCCTTCCCCCACAATCCTGCCGCCGGCCTCGCCACCTTCCGGGCCTAAGTCGATGACCCAATCGGCGCTCTTGATCACATCGAGATTGTGCTCGATGACGATCAGCGATCCGCCGCCGTCGATGAGCTTGCGGAAGGCCGTCAGCAGCTTGGAAACGTCGTCGAAATGCAGGCCGGTGGTAGGCTCGTCGAGGATGTAGAGGACGCGGCTGGCCTGGGAGGGCTTGGCGGTGGCGTTCGCGGCGCGGACCTGGGAGAGGTGAGCGGCCAGCTTCACGCGCTGCGCCTCGCCTCCCGAGAGCGTTGTCGCCGACTGGCCGAGGCGCAGGTAACCGAGGCCGATCTCGTCGAGCACGGCGAGCTTTTCCAGCAGGCGCGTTTGCCCGGCGAAGAAGCGCAGCGCCTCCTTGACGGTCATTTGCAGCACCTGGTGGATGTTCTTGCCCTTGTACTCCACATTGAGGATCTTGGTCTGATAGCGCGTGCCGTTGCAGTCCTCGCAGGGCAGTTCAACGTCGGCAAGGAATTGCATTTCGACGGTGACCGTGCCGTCACCCTCGCATGTGTTGCAGCGGCCGCCGGGCACGTTGAAGGAAAAATGCCCCGGCGTAAGCGAGAGGCGCTTGGCCTCGGGCTGCGCGGCAAAGAGTTCGCGGACCAGATCGAAGCCCTTGATGTAGGTGATGGGGTTGGAGCGGGGCGTGCGGCCGATGGGCGTCTGGTCCACCAGCACCACATCGTTGAGCCGCTCGACGCCGGTGAGGGATTTGTAGACGCTGGAGGGATCGCCGCCATCGGATTGGCCCAGCGCGCGGGCCACGGCCCTATACAGCACCTGGTGTACCAGCGTGGACTTGCCCGACCCGGAGACGCCGGTGATAGCCACCAGCAGCCCAAGCGGAATCTCCACGTCAAGACCGTGGATGTTGTTCGCCGTGGCTCCACGCAGCAGCAGGCGCTCCTTTCCTGGCGGGCGGCGGCGCGCGGGCACGGGGATGGAGACCTGGCCTGAAAGATAGCGTCCGGTGAGGGAGTTGGGGTTGGCCTCGATCTCGGCCAGAACGCCCTCGGCCAGCAGCCTGCCGCCCAACTCGCCCGCTCCGGGGCCCAGATCGAGCAGGTGATCGGCGGCGCGCAGCAGGTCGGCGTCGTGCTCGACCACGAGGATGGTATTGCCCAGGTCGCGCAGCTCCTGGAGGATGTGGATGAGGCGCGCGGTGTCGCGGGTGTGCAGGCCGATGGAAGGCTCGTCCAGCACATAGAGCGCGCCCACCAGCCGCGAGCCCAGCGAAGTCGCAAGCTGAATGCGCTGCGCCTCGCCGCCGGAGAGCGTCGAGGCCAGGCGATCGAGGGTAATGTATTCGAGGCCCACCGCATCGAGAAAACTCAGCCGCTGGCGAACCTCGTGCAGGATCGGGCCGGCAATCTCCTCCTGCATCGGCGACAGCCTGAGCGCGCCAAAGAAATCCTTCGCCTGGGCTATGGTGAGCGCAGTGGACTGGCAGATATTCAGGTTATTCAGGCGGACGCTGCGGGCCTCGGCCCTCAGCCTCTGGCCCCGGCAGTCGGGGCACTCGGCATAGCCGCGATATTTGCTGAGCATTACGCGCACATGCAGCTTGTACTTCTTGCGCTCCATGTGCGCAAAAAAGCCATAGACGCCGGCAAAGCTGCCTTTGCCGCGCAAGACAGTCTCGCGAGCCGCCTCCGGCAGATCCCGCCAGGGCACATCGAGCGGAACGCCCAGCTCAGCGGCTTGCTTGCGCAGTTCGTTGAACCACGGCCGGCACTTGGGGCGATTCCAGGGGTCGATGGCGCCGCCGTTGAGGCTGAGACCTTTGTCGGGAATGACCAGGTTCAGATCGAAGTCCACCGTATTGCCGAAGCCCTGGCAGCGCGGACAGGCGCCGAAAGGGTTATTAAAACTAAACAAGCGCGGTTCCGGCTCACGGCCGGGACGGTGGCAACTCTTGCACTCGTATGCGGCCGAAAAGCGGTGGCGCGGGCGGCTTTCTGAGTCGGCTCCCGTGAACTCTTCCCGCGCGGCTTGTTCAAAAATCACCTCGCCGGCCTCGCGGTAGGCGATCTCCGCGGCATCCACGATGCGGGCGCGATTATCGGCGCTGACCACAATCCGGTCCAGGAGGACAAAGACCGGAAGAGTAAAGTCCAGGTCAAGCAGAGACTCCGGAGTCGAAAACTCGTAGATCCGCCTCCGCTGGTAGAGCCGATTGAAGCCCGAGGCGCGCAACTCCACCAGGCGCGCCTTCAAGGTTTCAGTCAGTGGAGACTCAGCCGTCGCGTTGCCCTGAGCCTTGGCAGCGGATTTGCCTGCCGATTTCAGCGCGCGCCTCGCCGGCTTGGCTTCCGCGGCCGGCGCGGGCTCGGCGTGGCGCACCGGAAAGAGCACATTCAGCCGCGTGCCCTCGCCCAGCGCCAGCGTCGCTTCGGCAATCTCGTCAATGGAGTCGCGCTTCACCAGGCCGTCGCAGTGGACGCAATGCACCGTTCCGCAGCGGGCGTAGAGCAGGCGCAGATAGTCGTAGACCTCGGTGGCTGTGGCCACGGTGGAGCGCGGATTGCGCGTTGAGTTCTTCTGCTTGATGGCAATGGCCGGCGCAAGGCCGTCGATCAGGTCCACATCGGGCTTCTCAATGCGCTCCAGGAATTGGCGGGCGTAGGCGGAGAGCGACTCGACATAGCGCCGCTGCCCCTCGGCGTAGATCGTGTCGAAGGCCAGCGAACTCTTCCCAGACCCCGACACGCCGCTGACCACCGTCAGCTTGCCGTGAGGGATCTCGCAGGAGATGTTCTTCAGGTTGTGTGTCCGCGCGCCGCGGATAACGATGGCGTCATTCAAAGAGAAGGCACCGGGCAAAGAAAGTCGGCCGGCCGCGCCTGTGTCTCCTCTGCGAGGCTCCGGGTGCGGGCGGCCATTCTTCATTATAGGGCGCGGGCAACCTCGGGAATGCGGCGCGGTCCAGTCCGCAGGAGACAGACGGGCTGCGGCCCGCGCCTCAACTCATCGGAATCTGTTGCGGAGTCTCTTGGGCTCAAGCCGCCAGCGCGCGGAACAAGAGTAGACTCGATGCTTCCAAATCTTCTTTGCGATCGAACACGCCCGCCAGCCCCAACAGGACATTCGAGGCGCACGCGGGGCAATGCATCGAGCTATTGCCAACCGAGTCGCAGTCCTGGCAAAGGTAGGCTTTGGTTAGAGGGATATATTGTCGTGGTTCTGAAGCCATGGTCTTCATCTCCATCTCTGGCGGTTGCCGGTTCCTTCGCTGCCGCCCGTCTGCGTCGAAGGTCCGGAAACGCCGGTTACTTTGAAAAGAGTTGGCTGCTTTCCCTGTCAAACTTTTGAACTGTCTTTGAGGATTTCTCCGCGGCTTTTTCGGCGACGAGATCAATTTTCTTCTCGGATAAGGCATCCGAAGCGGTTTCGTTTTCCAACTTCGCCGCATTGGGATTTTCGAATTGCTTGGGCATTGTGGATCTCCTGATCACCACTATGGACTCTCCACTGTGTTCAGTTCTGGTCTATTCTGCTCCCCGCTGGATGCGCAATGCTGCCGCAGTGCGCTGAACGGATAAATCTCATGAACCAAATGAAGAAGGAGCGGCGGGGACGAGCATCTCCAGGGTGAGGCTCTGTTGAAGTCTTTCGATGATTGCGCAAAACTCCACGTCAGAGTTGCGGTACGGGCGAAATGAGCCGGATCGTTTTGGCGGTCGCGGCGAGTTCCAGATTTTCGGGCCTCTTTCAAACACAATTCGAGGCGGCAGCGCGACGGTTGGCGCGCTACAGCCTCGAATGGGTCAAAACGCTGCTGCCTTGGGCTACTTAATTAAAAGGACGCCAAGGCCTGCAATGCCTTGTCGATGTGTTGGAGCGAACCGATCTGCAGCCCGACATTCTCAGGTGCATCCCGTCCGCGCGCAACGTCTTGACGCGCCTCTTGCAACAGCTTCTGCGCCGAGTGAATCGGCCAGCGAGGATCGCCTCCGCTCTGCGGCGGGGGCGCTTGCCAGGGGTGCTTTCCGTCGTCAATGGCGGCCTTTTGCATGTCGTCGATGGCGCGATTGATCTGGTAAAGGGCAAAGCCGCGGGCATTGGAGGTCTCCGGCCGAGTATCCATTTTCAGATACTCGCGCGCTGAGCGCAGGTCGGAGATGGCATGAAGATAAGCGGGGCCCTGGGCATGCGCCGAGGCCGCTGCCGCCTGAAACAAGAAGGCCAGCAGCGCAAAGGCTGGGAGATTGAGAAACTTGAAACTACGCATTTTGGTCTTACCTCTCTTCGGGGATAACTGCTCTGCCAAAAGAATACTCCAATTCCCGCCGTTGGCATCGGCGGCGCACAAAATCACCTATCCGCTCACCGATTCCTCCAACTGACAGGGAGGTCTGCCGCCCCGCCACCAGCCGTGACCGTCCCGCCGATTCCCTGCCCCCGCCTGGCGCGTCGATTACACAGCAACTCCAGGCGCAGTTCTGCCCCGTTAAACTATTGAGTGAGGTATTCCGTGCTTCATTTCGCTCTTTTTGTCTTGCTGTTCGCATCGGTTGCCGGGTTGGGCCAGAGTTCCGCGCAGAATCCGGAACAGCAGGCTCCCGCTGCCGTGCCCGCCGCGGCCGCGCCCCAGCCCATTTCAGACGAGGTGGCGGAGGCCGAGGGAGCCATCGCCAAGTCCGACTGGAAGGCAGCGGAGACCAGGCTGGAGCGTTGGCTGGCGAACCATCCCGGCGATGCGAGGGCTCTGTTTGACGCGGGCTACGTGGCCGACGAGCAGAATCGGCTGGACGTTGCGGCCGGACTCTACCGGCGAGCCGTCGAGGCGAATCCGCAGTCGTTTGAGGCGCATTTGGAACTGGGGCTGCTGCTGGCCCGGCAAAACAAATTCTCGGACGCGCGGCCGGTGTTGGCGGCTGCCAGTCAGCTCGACCCCGGCGTAGCCGGCGCCGGCGCCAAGGCGCGGGTGTGGCGCGCGCTGGCCCAGATCGACCAGATGGACGACCCGGCGCAGGCATCGGAGGATCTGCTGGAGGCGCTGAAGCTCTCGCCCGAGACCGCGGACGATACCATGCTGGCAGCCAGCCTGGCCGAGCAGGCCGGCCAGGGCGACGCCGCCGAAGCGGCCTACCGCCGCATTCTGGCAACGGACCCGAAGTCGGCGCCGGCCTGTTCCGGCCTGGCCCACCTGATGATTGCCCGCAAACAATATCCCGAGGCGGAGATCGTGCTGCGAGGGGCGCTGACGCAGTCGCCCGACGATCCGGCGCTGAACGCGCAACTGGCCACGGTGCTGGTCGCGCAGGACAAGACCGAGGCGGCGCTGCCGCTGCTGCAGAAACTGCACGACGCACACCCCAAAGACGCGAACATCAACCACATGCTGGCCGAGGTGCTGGCCGAGGCGGGAGACGCCGCCGGTTCCGACAAGCTATACACCGGACTGCTGGCAGCCACTCCCGATGATCCGGAGCTGTTGGTGAAGCACGGGCAGGATCTTATTCGCCAGCTCAAGTATGACGAGGCATTCGCGGCCTTTGACAAGTCCACCCGGCTGGACCCGGCCAACGCCGACGGGTGGAGCGGGTTGGCATTTGCGGCGATGAAGACCGGACAGCCCTCAATCGCGCTCCACGCTTTAACCATGCGGTCAAGATACCTTCCGGACGTCCCGCCCACTTACTTCCTGTGGGCATCGGCTTACGATGCGCTTCATGACAAGGCGGCGGCGGCAGCCTATTACCATCGTTTCCTCGACGCTTCCGCGGGTGGGTTTCCAATGCAGGAACAGCAGGCGCGCCAGCGTCTCCTTGTGCTCGAAGGCAAGAAGTGAGACCTGCGGGGGGCGGAATGAAAGGCGGTGTTTGCTCAAAAAGCGATGCGGCGGATTCGATAGGTTGAGATCGCAATATTATTTTCTTGCAAATTTTGGCAAGATGGACCCATAATCACGTCTTGGGGTAAGTCCGCAGATGGGGAGGTCCATGATGCGGCTTGTGGTTCCGGCCATCTTCGTCTTTCTCACCGTGACCGCGGTTCCTGTCTGCGCGGCGGGATTTGATGAGGAGACCCTCGATCAGCGGACCATTGACGCGATGGTAGTTCAGGCCAGACAGGCGCCGCCGCGCGAACAGTGCTTTCTATACGCCGAGTTGGTGCATCAGATGACCGAGGTCAGCCTGCGGCAGTACGACGCCGGCGATGTGGAGAGAGC
>JBEKPI010000085.1:0-14283 GCA_049520855.1 Occallatibacter sp. | reverse complement strand
GATGCTAAGCAATACCGTCAGTTCATCCGATCATCGCACATCATCCCCGGTCCCCAACTGCGAGGGACCGGGGGCACCCTCAGCGCGCTCAGGAAATCTCACCGGGACCGGGGCCACCCGCCACCGAATCCCGCAGTCATTATGATGAGAAAGGTGTTGAACAGACATATCAACGCTCCTGCCGCGAGCAGGATGATGTTGGTGGGCGAGTAGTGAGTACGTGTCATTTGCAGAGCCATCCCCACTCAACTTCTGGCGTTAATTGCGCTAGAGATTCCCGATATAGATACCATTAGTACGATTGGAATCTTAAAAACGGTAAAAGCCCATCCTCCCATCAACGCAAATGTCAGACAGCTGATAGTGAGTATCCAGAGTGCATTCGAACCAACTCTACACCACCTAAACATTAAAACGAATGCAGGTAATTCCATGGTGACGCAGAATAAGGCGGTTAAAACAAACAGCCTTCGCAAGCCCGTGACACCAATATCGCCAAATCCAAAGGCCATACCGGTCACTAACTGGTTAAGACAGCAGGTCAATATCCCAGCGACTAGGAGCACGACATTGCCGAATTTATAGCGTGTGTGTCTCATTGGCAACTTGGGTTCGGGCTAGCGGTACCAAAGCTTGCGGCCCCAACCACGTCTCCAAAATAGAGGTTAATCGCAGCACTTCCAGACGTATCACAGAGCCCCTGATTGATTTCCTGCAACGCGGGATTATATCCGTCGTAATTGCTCCCCATAGTAAAACCATACTGAGAATACAAGAAATCATGCACCATGCATGCCGCGTCTTGGGCATCCACTGGAGCGCCACTCCCGCCAGCGCCGCACCAATTCCCGTGATAGTACAGCGTGAGGGTTCCAGCGGGATTCAGAATCGGGTGTAACGGCCCGTTCGGTACATGAGTGCCCGTAGCAGCCCAATTGAATACATCCAGCGGTGTTATGTTCTCGATACCCTGGAGATTGAACCCAATTGCTTGAACATCATCCAAATAGGATTCTACGATTGGCTCTGCATCGTAATCGTTGACCGTTACCGTTTCCGGGTTCGCGTCCTCCCAGTCGTCACCTGGGCCGACGCCCGCAGCGGCGCACCCCTGACCGTCGTGATCGTCGACTACAACAGAAACACCATCGCTGTTTGTTCCGTAATAACACGACAGCCCTTGAGGGTCAGTCAGGCTCATGGGGTTGTTCTCCACATAAGCATACCGATTGAGCGATTGCGGATGTCGCAGGTTCACAGCTTTCCAGCCGGACGGATCAGGCGAGAGCCAGCGCCCCGCCGCCGGATCGTACTTGCGGAAGAGGAAGTCGTAGATGCCTGTGGCGCCCGATCCCGTCACGGTGTCCTGATCCTGGCCGGTGAAGCTGCGGTCGGCCGTGCCGGCCTCGTTGTAGGTCTCGCCGAAGGGCGCGTAGGCCTCCTTGGAGTAGACGGCATGGGCCCAGGTCGTCGCCAGACGCGAGGAGCCAAGCCAATCGGTATGGCGAATGAAGTTCAATCCAGTTGAATTGTAGACCGCCGTCTCGCCGCCGGGAAGCGGAATCGTGGCCTTGAGCAAAGCGCCGCTCTGCGTGACGGCCAGTTTTCCGCCCGCCGGGCTGAAGATGAACTTCGTGTAGGTGCTTCCCTGCTGGGTCTCGACCAGCCGTCCCAGGGCGTCGTAGGTGCCGGTGATCGCGCCCCCGGTCAGCGCCGTGACGGTGGCGGGCTGTCCGCAGGGGCTAAAGCCCGGGGTCCATTTTGGGGCATTTGCGGCAGTCGGGGCTGAAGCCCCGACCTACCAGCCGTGCCCTGATACAGTGCCTCCGGCGGCTAAAGCCGCGGTTTCGTTTGGCTCGTATTCGGCACGACTGAAGCCGTGCCCTGATACAAGGCAGTGCTTCCAGATTTATGGTCTTATGGTTCAAAAAACAGGGGGCGGGCAATAAGTGTGTATCGCACGGACACAAAGTCACTTAGGCGAGGCGTTGGCGGCGGCGTTGGGTTTCTGGGCTTCGTTCAATGCGGTGAAGATGTCGCGCTGTTGCTGGGCTTTTTCGGGCATTTTGGCGCGGGCGTAAGCTTTGGCTAAGTTGAAATGTATCTCGGGGCTGGCGGGACTTAGCTTGGCGGCTAACTCGAGTTCGCGGATGGCAGCGTCGAGATCGCCTGTTTCCAGAGATGCGCGGCCTAACAGATAGTGAGCATCGACGGAGTTGGGGGCGATGGCGAGAGCCTTTTGCGCCCAAGTTAGCGCGGTGGGGGCGTCGTGCTGGCGGAGGGCGATGGAGGCGAGGCTATTGCAAGGAAGCTCGCTGGCGGGAGATAGGACAGCTTCGGCTTGCATCTGGGCGGCGGCCTCATCGAAGTTAGAGAGAGCGATAAGTGCGGTTCCGTAGGCGTAGTGAAGATAGGGAGTGGCGGGGTACTGAGTTAGCAAGAGCTTGAATTGGGGGAAGGCTTCGTCGTAGTTGCTCTTTTCGAGCAGCTCGGCAATGTGGCCGGCGGCCTTGACGAGGGATAACTGCTGCGAAGGAGTTGCGTCGGGAAATTCGGTTCTGCGCAGAAGCGCCAGTCCAAGCGCAAATTCGACCTTTGCAGCCAGAGGGCCGCCGGCGCCGGTAGCTGTCGCCAACACCTCGGTAGCCTCATCGAAGCGGCCCGCGTGGACGAGCAGAACTCCGTAGGTGTATCTGGCGAGGAAGAGATACTCGGGTTTGGCGCTAAGGCCGAGCTTGGCGCCGCGTTCGAGGTGAATGAAGGCGTTGTCGAAGTCCTTTAACTCGAATTCGCAGATGCCGAGCAGCGCCCAGCCGTTTCCATTGTCGGGAGTTACAGCAAGCGAAGCCTTGAAATCGGCGCTGGCCGCGGCATACTGGCTGGCGGTGAATTCGACCAGAGCCTGGTTCCAGCGCTCGAGATTGACCTTAGGAGGAGTTACAGCGTTTGCGTTGGGATTGGCATAGAGGAGGCGGATGCGCTGCTCGGGGACGGGAGGGGCGACAGCGACGGGGGCCGCGAGTTTCTTATCGACGGCCGCTTTCTCCTGGGGGGTTGCCGCTATCCATGCCTGGGTGAGGATTTGGCGAGCATCCTTGTTGCCGGGAGCAAGCCGCACGGCCTTTTGCGACGCTTTGAGGGATTCATTGACCGCGCCCTGGCGCAGTTGGAGGCGGGCGATTTCGAGCCAGGGGAAGGGGCTATCGGGCGAGAGCTTGGTCTCGGCGAGGAGTTGCGCGATGGCCTCTTTTGCTTTTCCCGACTTAGCCAGAGCAAGGCCATAGGCATAGCGCAGGTAGGGAATGTCGGGATTGGCCGCTAACAACGCGGACAGGCGGGCAGGCTCATCGCTGCCGGCGGTTGCGGCGGTTCCGGCGTCGAGCACCAATGCCTCACGCGACGGGTCAAGCTGCTCGGGCAGCAGAGGCACGCGCAACATGGCCAGGCCGAGGGCGATTTTGGCCTGGGGCGAGACGACACCGGAGCCGAAGTTGGCCAGCAAGAGGCTGGATGCGCGCTCGAATTCAGCGGCGCGGATCCATAGAATTCCCAGGTGGTAGCTGGAGACGCGCGCAATTTCGTCGTCGTCTTTGATGCCGAGAGATTGCGCCTTTTCGAGATGGGCGAGGGAGTCGCTGTAATCGCCGGTCTCGTATTCGGAGAGGCCGAGGAGGCTCCAGGCATTGCCCAGGCTGGGCAAATGTCCGACGACTTTTTGAAAGGTAGACTTTGCCGCGGCTGGTTGGTTGTCGCCGTACTGCAACATTCCCAGGTTCCACAAGCCTTCGATCCAGTCGGGCTGAAGGTCCAAGGCGCGCTGGTAGTCGCGGATGGCTTCTTCGGTTTTTCCCGCTTCGCCCTCGGCGAGCGCCTGCTGGCGGAGAGTGGCGAGATCGGTTGGGGGATCGGCTGGAGCTGGGGCTGCGGCTGCCTCGGATTGAGGGGCGGGGAGGGCCTTGGCGGCGCATCCGAAGCCAGCGCAATGCGCGAGAGCGAGCACCAGGCAGGCGGATCGAAGGATCGGGATGGGCATGAGGTGCATCCGAGAGCAAGTATACTTTGTAGTGATTACCTCTTTCGTATGCGGCAGAAAACTGTCTATTCCCTCGAAAAGATCACGCGCCGCGGGCTACTGCGCAGCATGGCAACCATGGCCGCGGCGTCTCCTCTGTATGGGACGGCGCTGAGCCGCGCCGCTGCTGCTACGGCGCCAACCAGTTTTGAAGAGGTGGCGGCAGCGAAGAGCGGCATCGGCTGGGTTCACAACGCGGGCAGGTCGGCGGAGAAGTATCTGCCGGAGAGCAGCGGGGCGGGATGCGCATTTCTCGATTTCGACCAGGACGGCTGGATGGACATTTATCTGGTCAACAGCGGCAAAGCGAACTTTTACAATCCGCCGCAGCCGCTGCGGAATGCGCTTTACCGGAACAATCGCGACGGCACGTTCACCGACGTTACATTGAAGGCGGGGGTGGGAGGCGGCGGTTATGGCATGGGCGTCGCCGTGGGGGATTACAACGGAGACGGCTACCCGGATATCTATGTGACGCAGGTTGGGCGGAACATCCTCTATCGCAATAACGGCGATGGAACCTTTACAGACGTGACGGAGAAGGCTGGGGTTGCGGCGGCCGGCTGGAGCACGAGCGCGGTCTGGTTCGACTACGACAACGACGGCAGGCTGGACTTGTTCGTCTGCCAGTTCGCCGAGTTCGACATGGCGCACGGGTGCGGCAAGGACGCCGCCGGGATGCGCCACTACTGCATTCCGACGACATTCAACGCGGAGCCGAGCTGGCTTTTTCACAACAACGGCGACGGAACATTTACCGACGTAAGCAAGGCCGCCGGGATCGCCGGGCATCTGGGCAAGGCGTGGGGCGTAGTAGCGACGGATGTGAATAACGACGGCAAGATGGACCTGTTCGTTTCCAACGACACGGTGCCGAACTTCCTTTATATCAATCGCGGGGGCACTTTCGAGGAGGTTGGCCTGGCGGCCGAGGTTGCCTATAGCGCGGATGGGCGTGCCCGCTCCGGCATGGGGGTGGATTCGGCCGATTTCAATGAAGACGGGCTGATGGATCTGTTTGTCGCCAATATCGACGAGGAGTTCTTCTCGCTCTATCGAAACAATGGGGATGGAACCTTTGACGATGTTGCCACGCCGCTGGGGATCGGGATGTCGACCCGCTGGATGAGCGGATGGGGGCTCAAGTTCTTCGACTACGACAACGACGGCAACCTGGACCTGATCGCGGCAAGCGGATTCCCGGACGATCTGCTGGACGCGGCCTCGTCTTCGATACAGTGGCGGCAGCCTTTGCTGCTCTTTCACCATGAAGGAAAGGGATTCAGGGATGTGAGCGCGGGCAGCGGGCCGGTGTTTGGGAGGAAGTTTCCGGCGCGCGGCCTGGCCATCGGGGACTTCAACAACGATGGGGGAGTGGATGTGCTGATCAGCAACAACAATGAGGCTCCCTTGCTGCTGCGCAACAACGTTGGCAAACTGAACAACTGGCTGGGGGTGAATCTGATTGGGCGCAAGTGCAATATCGATGCGGTGGGCGCCCGGGTCAGTTACCAGGCCGGCGATCTGAAGCGGTGGAGGATGAAGGTGGGCGGAGGCAGCTTTCTCTCCTCCCACGATCCGCGCATGGTGCTGGGCGCAGGGCAGCGGCCCAAGATCGACTGGGTGGAAGTCAAGTGGCCGCTGCCGAGCGGGGCGGTGGAGCGCTTCACCGATCTGCCGCTGAACCGGTACATCACCCTTGTGGAAGGGACGGGCAGGTGGAAATAGCGGAGCCGGACCGCTGCTTGTGAAAATCTGGCCTAAAACTGCGATGCGGAAGGGCGGCGAGGGGGCGTTTCCGGGGAAGGCGGCGCGCGGGTTCGGAGGGAGGAGAATGAAAAGTGAATATCATTCCAAGCGAGGGCAATTCGACGATTTGTAAAACATGGATAAATGGTCTTGCAAATCTATGCAATTTGGAAGTTTTTTAGGAGATTTCTGTAGACGTTTACTTCGCTATATATCATTTTGAATGAATATGTTACTGTCACACTACGGGCTGGTAAGCAAGCGGAGATTGGGCCTCGCGGCCCACAAACGCCACTGCCTCATTTCCGGTGCAATTTGGAGGGCAGGAAAGTGAGGCCCGCGAGATAATTTTTTTGTTGACAGGCAACCGTGACTGCGTTGACAATGTGTGGCGAGTCAGAAAGCACGCTTGGGCCGTCTCGGATCGGGGGCATTTCCTCGTCTGAGGGTATGCGTTATGTCCGGGGAGGGCGTGGAGCGTGCGAATTTTGACCGATTTTCCTGAAAGGGAATATACGACAACTGTAGACAACTGTTGTCAGGAGACCAAATGATGCGAAATGGAATCGGAAGAAGTGGACCTGCGTCCCGCTTTGGGATACGCGCGCTATTCACGATCATCATGCTGGTGGCGATTCCCGTTGCCTTGCATGCACAAGCCTATTACGGCTCAATCGTTGGCAATGTGACGGACGCGAACGGCGCCGCTGTTGTGGGCGCCAAAGTCACAGCCACCCAAACCGGAACGGATGTTAAGTCCTCGACCGTCACATCGGGCCAGGGCGGCTATGTGCTGGCGCAGATGGCGGTAGGAACCTATCAGGTTCGCATCACCGCCCCGAACTTCAAGGAGGATGTCACCAACGGCGTCGAAGTCCACACTTCGACAAATACCGAGGTAGATGCCCACCTTCAACTCGGCGCAGTCGGCGAGAAGGTGGAAGTCATGGCTGACGCAGTGCAGGTGGAAACGACCTCGGCCGTGGCTGGCGAAGTCATCACCGGCGCTCAGGTTCGCGAACTTCCGCTTAACGGCGAGAACTTCATTGGCTTGACACAGCTCTCACCAGGCGTTTCCGCCGCGGCCAGCTTCGATGGCACGCAAAAGGGCCTGGATGGCGGCGTTAACTTCTCGGTGAACGGCAACCCTTATAACATGAACCTGTTCCTGGTCGACGGCGTGAACAACAACGACGTGGGATCGGGCCGCACCATCCTTGTATACCCGGCGATTGACACGATTGCCGAGTTCAAGATGATCCGCAACTCCTATGGCCCCGAGTATGGCCAGGCAGCGGGCGCGATCATCAGCATCACGACGAAGTCGGGCCAGAACCAGTTCCATGGCGGCGTCTTCTATACGGGCCGCAACGACAAGCTGGATGCGAACGACTGGTTCTCCAACCATAACAACACCGGCAAAGCCAAAGAGCGCAAGAACGATTACGGGTACAACATCAGCGGCCCGGTGAAGAAGGACAAGATCTTCTTCTGGTGGAACCAGGAGTGGGACAAGGAAATCCAGGGAACATCGTTTGCAACTTGCGTTCCCACGAATCAAGAGTCCAACGGCGATTTCAGCCAATTCACGGCAGGGGGCACCGACATGTGCGGCGCCGCGATTCCGACCACCAGTCCAACCGTGGACACGAGCTTCCCGATCATCGATCAGACGACCAACCCTCTGACACTCAGCGCGTACGATCAGGGCGGCTGGCTGATGGGGCAGTTCTATCCTTCTCCCAGCGCATTTGCCGGGGCGGGCGGGATGACCACCATCAACGGCGACAACTGGGCGTCTCCGATCAACAATCCGCTGGACTGGTCCGAGTGGAATGTAAGGCCGGATGTCGACATCAACAAGTCGAACCGGGCTACCTTCCGCTGGACCCAGGATTCCTGGATCAACCCGGCCCCGAACAACGGATCAGCCTACTGGGGTGAATCCAACTACCCGACGATCCAGTCGACCTGGGCTCAGCCCTCCAAGAGCGTCATGGCCAAGCTGAGCACGACGATCAACAACAGCATGGTCAACGACGTTGAGTTCGGGCTTGGCTACAACGCCATCATCACGACTTTGGCCGGCACCAGGGCCGCGGATGTGACGGCGCTTCAGACGGCCTATCCCACCTATTTCCCCACTTCGATCAAGACACCGGGCGAGTGGCTGGGCGGATGGGGCGGACTCAATCCCTACGGCTCTTACCAGGGATCCGCCTCCATGTGGAACATTGCCCCTTACAAGAACCACGAGGACCTTTACACCATTCAGGACAACCTGTCCAAGGTCAAGGGCAACCACCTGTTGAAGGCCGGCGCCTTCTACAGCAACAACATCAAGGTGGAGAACAATGGGAACGGAGCGGGCCGTCCCGGCCTTCCCGGCGGCGTTTACTGCTCCAAGGATGCTGGGGGCGCAGTTATCCTCAACACCCCAGGCGATTATGCCTGCATGTCGTCCGCCAACGGGCTGGCTAACATCCTGACCCCCGGCGCCGCAAGCAATCCCGAGCCTCAAGCCTTCAACGGCATCGGCGAGGGCAGCATCGACGCCACAGCCTATGTCAAATGGCATGACCTCGAGTTCTATGCCGGCGATAGCTGGAAGATCCGCAGAAACGTCTCGCTCGATCTTGGTTTCCGCTGGTCCTTCTACTTCGAGCCCTATGGCAACGACAACCACTGGGCCCTTTGGGAGCCAGGGAAGTGGACCATGGCACTGGAACAAGTGGCCAACACCGGCGCCACCGACGCCTGCAACGGCCTGGTCACCGTTCCCGGCACCCATCCTTGCGCAGATGCGAACGCGCAGTTAGCTGCCCTGGGCATCACCAACCTGAATCTGTCGAGCGGTACGCCGGGAGCCAGCCGGTCGATCACCCCGAATGCCAATCACGATATCGCTCCTCGCGTGGGCATCTCGTGGGATATCTTCGGCAACGGCAAGACCGCGCTTCGTCTTGGCGGCGGCGAGTTCTATCAACGCGAGGAAGTTGGACTCGACGAAGGCTTTGCCAAGGGCGTGCCTTACGCTCTGAACATCAGTACGAACCGCACGATCGATACAGCCACGCCCATCGGCGCGGGCGGGGCCTCGGTATCGCCGGGTTACTCCAAGGATCCGGTTTCGGTAACGCCGGCTTCATGGCAGTGGAACATGACCATCGAACAGGAAATTGCCAAGAACACCACACTGGAAGCGTCCTATGTCGGCAACGAGGGCCAACACCTCACCTCAATGCTGGCATTCAACCCGATTCCACAGAGCGCATGGGCGACAGCGGTTTTCGACCCCAACGGAACCGGCACTCCTGGCGCCGGCACCCTTAACCTCTGCAACCAGACCTTGGTCCCCGATATGCGTCCGGCTTGCAACTTTAGCGGGATCAATGGCTTCGCACGCAGAGGCCACGGCAGCTATAACGCGTTGCAGGTGCTGTTCCGGTCTCAAGCCGGCCCGTCGACCTTCCAGGCTGCTTACACCTGGTCTCATTCGATCGCCGACGTGGAAATGGACAACTCTTCGGGCAGCGCGAACCAGGAAACCCAGACGGTGGACACCGTCGGCAGCCAGACCCTGAATGTACCCGATGCTTCCTCGCTGGACAAGGGAAGCACCAACATCAACCGGCCCAACATCTTCGTGATGAACGAGGTTTACTATCTGCCCAAGCTTGCCGGGACGAATTGGTTCCTGCAAGGCGCCTTCGGCGGATGGCAGTTGAACAGCATCTTCCAGGCTGCTCACGGCAACTCTCTGTCGGTATTTACGAACGCGGGCTTTAACCCCGCCGGCAACACCGTCAGCCAACTCATCGGCACCGGCTACAACGGCAACAACCGCCCGTTGGAGATCGCGGCCGGAGCATGCAGCAAGGACGATGTGGACAATCAGGTTCTGAATCCCTCGGGCTTCACACTGGTTGGCTATACACTGGGCACCATCATGCCGGGCACGGAA
The DNA here is from genome assembly GCA_049520855.1 of Occallatibacter sp. Taxonomy (GTDB): domain Bacteria; phylum Acidobacteriota; class Terriglobia; order Terriglobales; family Acidobacteriaceae; genus Telmatobacter. The sequence goes on along the minus strand of JBEKPI010000085.1, from coordinate 4,498 downwards.
CGGCGCGGCTCTTGCTGGGGCTCCAATACCATCGACCTGGATGGGCAGATAGCCAAGAACTGGGAAGTGAAGGAGAAGCTTCGCATCAAGTTCTCGGCGGACTTCTTCGATCTGCTCAACCGTTCCAACTTCAGCAGCAGCGCTCTGGAAGGCGCTGGCTGGAATCCCACCACCATCTATTGCGGCACCACAACCACGCTCTGCGGCGGCACGAACCCGAACATGACCGTAGCGGCGATGGGAGGCGCTCCCACACAGGCAACCGGCTGGGGACAAACCGCGGCCTTCCAACCCGGCAAGGGCTTCCGCGAAGTGCAGTATGGCCTGAAGCTCTCGTTCTAACGAGGGACTTCCACAACAAAGCAAGACAACAGGGAAGAAATCAAACTGCGGAGCGCTGGTACAGGCTCCGCAGTTTGTTTGCGATAGAATCGATACAGCGCATATCGATGAAGCAGCCTCTCCTACAATTCGCGCATGGAGCGATGCGCGTTTCGATCTGTTTTTATGGCGCCGCATGGTGCGCGGCCCTAGTGTTTGCCGCGCTCGCGCCTTCAGCCGCGTCCGCTCAGAGCGCGCCGCGCAACGCCGCACCGGCTCACACACCGCAGCCCGCTCAAGATGAACTGGAGACGCGCCTCGCGGCAGCCCAAGCAGCCCGGACGGCGGGGAACCCCATGGGCGTAGCACGGGCGAGTTACCTGGTGATCGCCGCCGCTCTGCGCGAGACCGCCAATCTCAAAGTGCTTGAATCGGACGACTCCAACGCGGTCGAACTCTACCGCAGCTCGCTGCAATACGAGGATATTCCCAGCACCTACGTGGCCATGGCCTTTGCTGAAACCGAGGCCGGCGATTACGGCCAGGCCATTCAGTTCGCGCGGCAAGCCCTCGCCGCCGATCCAGGGAATCTGCGCGCGGTCAGGGTTCTGGCCAGCGCCCTGGACCAGAAAGGGGATTATGCCGAGGCGATCGAACCATTCACGCAGATCGCACATGCGGAACCTACGGTCGATAACTTGTATCCATTGGCGGAGTGCCTGCTGCAGACCAGGAAGCCGGAAGACAAGGTTCGCGCCCTGGCGGTGTTCGATCAGATGAAGAAGGCGGCGGGCGACAGCGGCTCGCTGCATGTGCTTTTCGGCCGCGCATTCCGCGATGGCGGCGACATGAATTCAGCGGTCAGTGAGTTTCAGCGCGCCATTGCGCTGGATCCGCGCACCCCTCACGCGCACTATTTTCTTGGCCTCGCGCAGCTTGTCATCAACGAGTGGCAGCCGACGCCGGGCGCCGAAGCCGCGCTGAGGACGGAAGCCGAGTACTATCCGGACGATTATCTTGCCAATTTCATGCTGGGGTTTCTGACTTCGGGGGAACATAAATATGAAGAATCGAACAAGTACCTCGATGCGGCCTCCAATCTCTCCCCTTCGTCTCCCGACTCTTTTCTGTATCTGGGCCTGAACGCCTTTTCGCAGGAAAAGATGGATGAGGCCGAGAAGTTGTTGCGCAAGGCTGTCGAGCTGACGGGAAGCGACGAGAGCCGCGCCAACTATCAGATACGCCGGGCGTACGTGGACCTGGCGCAGATTCTCTTCAAGAGCGGACGCCCGGAGGAGAGCGCAATCTTTGCCGCCAAGGCGCACGCTTTGCAGAACAAGACGATGGTCGATACCCAGCAGACTGTCTCGGCATTGATGGCGGCGGGCGGAAGCGCTAACGCGGCCGCGGTGATGCCGCTGAGCCGTCAACAAGAGGATCAGTCCGCGCCAGCCGTCCAGTCCAGCGACGACCCCTTCGCGCGCAGCAAGTTGATGCCGGAGCAGCGCGTTGCGGTCGAGGCGCGCGAAAAGATGCTTCGGTCGGTGCTCGCATTGAGCTTTGAGGACCTGGGCACATCGGAGGCAGTTGGAGGGGAATATGCTCTGGCCCTGGGGAACTATCAGCAGGCGGAGCGGTGGGACCATGCACTTCCCGGCCTTGAAAAGAACCTTGGCCTATGCGCCTTTCGGGCCAAAGACTATGCGGAAGCGGTCAGGGGCCTCTCGCAGGCATTGCCGCTCGAGACCGGCTCACCCGGACTGCGCGGGATGCTTGGCATCTCCTATTTCGCCACGGACCAGTATGCGGAGGCGGCACGAACATTTGCTCCGCTGGGGCCTCGCGGCATGAAAGACAGCGAGACTGGGTATGCCTGGGCGGCGTCGCTGGCCCACATCAGCGACATGACCAAAGCCACGGAGGTCTTGGCCGCCTTCGAAGCGGAACCGCGCTCCAATGAGACGCTCTTGCTCATTGGTCAACTATGGACGACGATCGGCGACTACGCGCGCGCGATCGCGACCTTGCAGCGAGCGCTGCAATCGGATCCAACGCTGCTGAAGGCGCACTTCTACATGGGACTGGCCGATATCCGGTGGGAGCACTGGGCAGAGGCGCAAAAGGAATTCCAGGCCGAATTGAGTCTCGATCCAGGCGATGCCGTTGCGCTGTATCATCTCGGGTTTGTATACTTGCAGCAATCGAAGATTGAAGAAGCCAAGGCGCTCTTTCTCCAGGTGCTAGCCGAGGATCCAGCCTACGCCAATGCGCAGTATGAACTAGGGAAAATCCTGCTGGACCGCGGACAACTGGATGAGGCGGCCGGGCATCTAGAAGCCGCAGCCCGCCTCAGCCCGCAGACGGACTATATGCACTATCAACTCCAGGCCGCCTATCGGAAACTGGGGCGTAGCGCGGACGCGGACCGCGAACTGGAGATTTACAAAGGGCTCAAGGCCAAATCCCGTGAACGCGCCGCGGATGAGTTGAAGCACACCCCCTAGGGAAGGAAACGATCCGCTTGTTCACGCGCCACTGTCTCCTCAGTCTCCAGCGATCTGCTGTTGCCGCACTCTGTGCCGTAAGTGTCGCTGCTGCCCAGATGGGATCGGGACATTTCGCGCCGGCTCCTCCGCCTCCCGGCGCGAAGATGACGAAATGCAGCGGCCGCCCGGTTCCACAATTGGAAGATATAGCGGCCAAGGCCGGCATTACCTTCAAGCACAACACCGCTCCCGCCAAGAAATATATCCCGGAATCGATGAGCGGCGGGGTGATCCTGATCGATTATGACCGGGACGGATGGCCGGACATCTATTTCACCAACTCGCCAACCGTCGACCAGGCCCTCAAGAAGGAGAAAGCCTCCGGAGCGCTCTACCACAATAACCGAGACGGCACCTTCACCGATGTTACCGCCAAGGCTGGCCTGACCACCCCTTGCTTCGGCATGGGGGGCGCGGTGGGAGACTACGACAACGACGGCTGGCCCGACCTTTACCTCACCTGCTTTGGCGGCAATGTTCTTTATCACAATAACGGCGACGGGACGTTTACCGACGTTACGGCAAAGGCCGGCGTGGCCGATGGCCGCTGGTCGGCCGGCGCCTCGTTCGGCGACTACGATCTGGATGGATTCGTCGATCTGATGGTGGTCAACTATGTTGACTTCCATCTCAACGACATGCCGGGCTTCGGGAGCGCTTCCTTCTGCAAGTACCGGGGAATCGATGTGCAGTGCGGTCCGCGGGGACTGCGCGGGGCGGGCGACTCGCTCTTTCATAACAATGGCGACGGCACATTCACCGACGTGTCAAAGGCTGCGGGAGTCAGCGATCCGGACGGCTATTATGGGCTGGGCGTGGTATGGGCGGACTTCAACAACACTGGGCGGCCGGATATCTATGTCACCAACGACTCCACTCCCAAGTACCTTTACAAGAACCTGGGCAATGGAAAATTCGAGGATATTGGCCTTCAATCGGGAACAGCTGTCAGTGAGGACGGCTCGGAACAGGCTTCGATGGGGATCGCGCTCGGCGATTACAATCACACCGGCCGCCCGTCGATCTTCGTCACGAATTTTACCGATGAGAATGTTCTACTTTACAAAAACGAGGGTGACTGGAACTTCAAGGAAGTGTCTTTTGCGTCGGGCGTGGCGCTGCCATCTCTCAAGTATGTCAAATGGGGAACCGCCTTTGTCGATCTCGACAACGATGGCTGGCTGGATCTCATCCTGGTGAACGGCCACGTCTATCCGCAGGTGGATTCGTTGCCATCCGGCGCCGGATACCGCCAGCCGAGCCAACTGGAACTCAACCAGAAGGACGGCACCTTCTGCGACGCCAGCGACCAGGCCGGAGAAGCCTTGACGGAAAAGCGGGTCTCGCGCGGCTTGGCTGTCGGGGATCTCTTCAACGACGGAAACATGGACGTCGTCGTGGAAGATCTTGACGGAAGCCCGATGATCCTGCGCAACCACGGTGTTCCAGGACGCCACTGGGTGAGCTTTGAATTGGACGGAACGAAGAGCAATCGTCTTGCGCTGAATGCGCGCCTGACGCTGGAAGCGGGCGGAATGAAGCAAACCGCCGAGATTCACAGCGGCGGCGGGGGCTATCTCTCGCAGGACGACCTGCGGGTGCATTTTGGGCTGGGCAGCGCCACCAAGATC
>JBEKPI010000084.1:0-14450 GCA_049520855.1 Occallatibacter sp. | reverse complement strand
CGGCGAGTGGTATCTGCGCGGCCTTACCGCCAAAGGCCAGAAGGTTGGCTCGCGGGAATGTGAGGAAGGCAAGGTATTTCTCGAGAGCAACACCTGGGCGGTCGTTTCCGATGCAGCCTCCACCGAGCGCGGCAGGTCCGCGATGGATGCTGTCGACGAGCATCTTTTCTCCGAGTATGGCATTCATCTGGCGTGGCCGGCCTTCTCAAAGCCCAATGACGATATCGGCTTCATGGGCCGCGTCTACAAGGGCGTCAAGGAGAATGGGGCCATCTTCAGCCATCCAAACCCTTGGGCTGTTATCGCGGAGTGCAAGCTGGGCCGGGGCGAGCGCGCCATGAAATTTTACGACTCGTTACTGCCCTGCAATCAAAACGATAAGATCGAAACGCGCGAGGCGGAGCCTTATTCCTATTGCCAGTTCATCATGGGCAAGGATCACACCGCATTTGGGCGCGCGCGGCACCCGTGGCTCACGGGCAGCGGGGGCTGGAACTACACGGCCGCGACGCGCTGGATACTCGGCGTGCGGCTGGGCTTCGATGGCCTGATCGTGGATCCCTGCATCCCCGCCGATTGGAGGGAGTTCAGCGTCACGCGGCAGTGGCGCGGTGCGACATTCGAGATCGCAGTCAAGAATCCGAATGGCGTTCAGAAGGGCGTGGCCAGCGTTACCCTCAACGGAAAGCCTGTGCATGGGCCAATCGCGCCGCAGCCTGCGGGATCGGTCAACGCAATTGTAGTGACGATGGGGTGATGCCGCAGCCGCGCGTCGCGGCGGGACACGGAACGAATTCTGGAGATCTTTGCCATGCTTGGATTGTTTCTTTCACGCCAATGCCGGGTTGCTGTGCTGAGTGTGTTGGCCATTGTTGGTTGCGGCACGCAGTCATTTGCTCAACAGCAAACTCACGGCAAGATTTTGGGCGGCTGGTTCGAAGAGTGGAACATTCATTACTCCGGCCGCAACATTGCGGATCTCGAAAAAAACGGCGTGGCCGATCGCATCACCCACCTCTTCTATGCCTTTGGCGACGTGACCGCGACCGCGGCGCCCAATTGCGCCATTGCCGATCCAGCCGACGCCTATCAGGACTCGTCCGTTCCCAGCGTGAGCGGCAAGCCTTACGCCGCGCCGCTCTTTGGGAATTATGGCGCGATCCAGCAGCTTAAACAGCTTCATCCCCGCCTGCAAGTGGTGATCTCGCTGGGTGGACAAGCGGGCAACAATGCCGGCTGGGTAACCGCCGCCGCAAGTCCCGCCGGCCGCGCCGCGCTTGCCTCTTCGTGCATCGATCTGTTTATCAAAGGCAACATCGCGCCAGGCGTGCAGGCTCCGGGGCTCTTCGACGGCTTCAATCTCGACTGGGAGTATCCGGCCGTATCGGACAAGGATAATTTCACCGCGCTGCTGAAGGAGTTTCGCGCGCAGCTCAATGCACTGTCGAAGACGACAGGAAAGAAATACTCCCTCTCGTTCGATTCGCCGGCTGGCCCGAAGAACTATGTCAACATCGATCTGAAGGCTGCCGCCGCGCAAGTGGACTTTCTCACCATCGACGGCTACGACTATGCGGGAACGTGGGACACGCAAACGAACGAGCAATCCCCGCTGTACGATACGGCCGAGAACCCTTTGCGCGCACAGGCTTTCAGCATCGACGAGACGGTCATGGCCTATCTCAAGGTCGGCGTTCCCGCTGCCAAGTACACCATGGGCTTTCCGGCGTATGCCACCGGCTGGACGGGCGTCGCTAACGTGAATCATGGCTTGTATCAGAGCCCGAAGGCTGTTTCTCCGGTTCTGCTGGCCGACGGATCGGGCAGCTGTCCGAGTCCGGCCAGCACCCCTCCGTCGCCGGGTTGCGACACTCTGCTGACTCCGGGATTTCTGACCTACGCCACGATCGAGAATCTCATCGGCAAGAATGGGTACATCGCCTGGTACGATGCCGCAAGAGTCGAAGCGACGCTCTACAATCCGGCCACCGGAACCTTCTATAGCTACGACGATCCCACTTCGGTGGCTGCGAAGATGGCTTACATCAAGAAGCACAAGCTGGGCGGCGCATACGTGTGGGCGCTGAATCACGATGACGCCGGCGCATCCCTGACAAAGACAATTGCCGCTGGGCTCAAGTGATCGAGAGACGACGCGCGCGAGCGCGATCAGGAGAAGTCGTCGATTACCGGCTTGATCACCAGTTCCGGAACGTGGGCGCGAGGGGGTAGCTTCACCAGCAGGCGCACCACATCGGCAATCTCCTGTGGCTGAAGAATCATCTCGCGGCGGCCATCGCTGGCAGGCGCGCCCAGCCGGTCGGCGCGCGCGTCCAGCAGCGGCGTATTCACTTCGCCGGAGTAGATAACAGTGGAGCGTATCCCACGTCCGCGCTCCTCGCGGCCGATACTGATTCCCAGAGCGGATTGGGCAAATTTAGCGGCGGAATACGCTGCGCCGGTTACGGTATTCGCGCGCAATCCCGCCAGAGAGGAAATCTGCACGATCAGGCCGCCTCCGCGCGCGCGCATCGACGGCAGCACGAAGTGAATCGCATTGAAGGCCGTGGTCAGATTGGCGGCGATGACCTGGTCCCAGTCGGCGGGGTCGAGCGAACGCAGGCTGCGCTGGCGCACATTCATTCCGGCTGCGCAGATGAGTACATCGATGTAATTCATCCGCGCCAGAGCGGCTTCGACCATCGCCTGCGCCTGAGCGCGGTCGGTGAGATCGCAGGTCAGCACAAGCGCGTCCTGCGCCGCGGCTCCCAACCCGCTCCGCGTGGCCTCGATATTCGCGATGTTGCGGCCCACAAGCGCCAGGGCGTATCCCTCCTCGGCAAGCATCGATGCGATCGCGCGGCCTAACCCGCCGCTCGCGCCCACAACCACCGCAGTCTTCTCAGCCATCCTGGAAGTCTCCTGTTTGTGCAATCATAAGCGCAAAGTGCGCCAGCGGACGCCTCGCTATGCCAGATCCACTATATACAGAGAAATCCATCCCGGAACCTGGGCGAATCCCGGCACACGCTTCACCAGCGTTGCGCCGGCGGACTTGATGATCTCTTCCCACTGCGCGACAGTCCGCAACGGACCTTGGCGTGAGATGGGATGAATAAAGGAGTAGTCGAGCTGAGCGAAAGTGCGCGGCGGATTGGCGTTGAGCGCAACTGGATCGGCTCTTTCTCCCTCCAGCATAAGCAGTTTCCGCCCTGGGAATTGGGCCACCATCTGCGCAATCGCCGCGCGAATCGCTTCCTGCCCTCCACGGCCGGCAAATTCATGAAGAAGATACATTGCCGTTATGGTATCCACCTTGTCGAGAATGTTCTTATCGATCGTCATCGGTTCGGCGGAAAGCTTGGTGTGGAAGAATGACAGGCGGTCGTCGACGCCGGATTTCCCGGCATTCAGACGTGCTTTTGCGATGGCGTCGCCATTCATGTCGACGCCGATTCCTCCGCCTTCCGGCCATCGCAGCACCAACTGGGTCAGAAAATCGCCGGCGCCGCATCCGATATCCATCACATACGAGCCGCCGATCTCTTTAATGAGTTTCAATATCCAGGGGATGGTGTTACTGCCCACCAGAGCGTAACCTGACCCGGTTGCAACCAGCCGTCCGTCGCGATTGAGCCGCGGATCGTTGATGTCGATTTCCTTGCGAAGCAGCGGGCCCAGATTCACCAGCACCTGGTTGTAGCCGGCCATATGGGAGGTCAGTACGCCGCGCGTGATGTAATTCCAATAAGGCTTCCCCTTGGCGCTGAGAACAAAAGACTCCCCCTCGGGCGCAAGAATTCCCCAGCCCACGAGGTACTCGATCAGCGAGCGCAGAATCTCGGGGTCGAGGTTGAGCTCACGGCTGGCGGTAGCAATCTCGAGGCTGCCGCGTTCCCGCAAATATTCGTAGATGCCGCTGTCCCATAACGCCACCAGCACCTGAGACAGATAAACATCGGAGACCAGCCCCACCGATTTGAGATACGCGCCCAGCGACCGGCCCACGATCTCCGCGCATATCTTTGCTTCGCGATCGGCTACCTGCAATGTAAGCTCGCCCTTTGATGGTTCCATAACTCACTCCTTGCCGCCGCTAGTAGCTGGTTTGCAATACATTCAATTCGACATCTGGATTATTCAACCGGAACATCACCTTGGCCGGATTGCCGGCAACTACGCGGTAGAGAGGCACGAGCGCCCGCACCACGGAGCCAGCGGAAGTTGCGCCGCCTTCCAAGATTTTAACGCACGGGAAGATGATCGAGTCGGCCCGTGAAGCTCTAGAGTTCCGCCAGGAAAAGGCCTATTGAGTAGACTTCCTTGAACTCGATCAGCTTGATGCCCGCGTCGGCAAGGATGGATTTCCATGCCGCCGGCGGAAGCGGCATGCCTTTGCCGCGCAGGCGATGGATCAACAAATAATCGAGTTGGGAATATTGGGCAGGCGGCTTCTTAACGGAGTCCGGCGTATCCGGCGGCATCGTTTCAGAAGCAAGGAACAGCTTGCCGGGAAAGGATGCTTTGATTTGCCGAAGCACATCGACAATGCGCTGCCTGCCGTATCGGCCGATTTCATGCAGCAGGTAGATTGAAGCAACAACATCGATCCCGCCGCGGGTCTCCTCATCCAGAGGCAACGGCTCATCGCCGATCACCGCCTGAAGCAGCTGTATGCGCGATTCCAGGCCATAGCGGCGAAGCTTCTCTGCCGCACCGGCGATCTTCTCCGGCAGCCTGTCGATGCCAATTCCGCGAAACGATGGATCGGAACGGGCAATCTGCACCAGAAAACCGCCGGTGCCGCAGGCCAGGTGCAGCATGCTATGGAGATTGCGTTCGGCAAGAATCTTCAGGACTGCCGGAACCAGCCGGACGCTGGTGAGTTCTTCCGTTCCCAGGCCGGAGTGAAATCCGGAGTGAGAATTGTCGATCTCCTCGCGCGTAGTTTCCTTGCGCAGTAGAGGGCCGATATTGCGCAGCTGCGTGGCATACCCTCCGAGATAGATATTTAAGATGCCGCGCATGACAATATTGGAAAACCGGGAGCCATATTCGGTCAGTTCCATCTGCTCCCCGTCCACGCGCACAACTCCGTAACCGGCAAGATGATGCAGTAACACCAGGAGGACTTCGCTGTCCAGGTGAAGCGCCTCAGCTGCCTCGGCGGCGGCAAAGCGCGGATGCGTGAGTGAGTACTCGTAGAATCCGCTGTCCCAAAGTGCGAACAGAACCTGCGCCATGACGGCGTTGTTGACCAGGCGAATGGCTTCCGTCAGGCATTTCACGCCCTCCACCTCGCCCGACAACTTGCGCGCGCGGGTTCCTTCAGCCAACAGATCGTAGGGATCGGCAGGCGGCGGCGCGGGCGCCTTGGAAGCAGGGTTGTCGCTCATGCGTTCTTCCTCATGCACTCTTCAAGGCTTTGGCTTTTCTTCTTAAGAACATCCGCGTAAAGATCTCGGATTGCGGACTGGGCGTACGCTGGAAGATTACATTGACGCAGGCCGGCTTACCGGATGCGAAGGCGCGCTCGAGGGCGGGGCGAAGCTGCTCGGGAGCCTCGACGAGTTCTCCATGCGCGCCGAGAGATTCTGCCAGCAGATCCCAGCGCGTATTGGTCAGTTCGGTTCCCACCACGCGATCCGGACCGAACCATTTCTGCTGGTAGTAAACCTCAACGCCGTAGGCGGCATCGTTGAACACGACCACCACCACCGCAATCCCGTAGCGCACGGCCGTTTCTATTTCCATCATGCAAAAGCCCAGCGCGCCGTCGCCGGTCATCGCAACTACCTTGGATTTGGGAAATGCGAGTTTGGCGCCCATCGCGTAAGGCAACCCGATCCCGAGGTGGCCCAGCACCGTGCTGGTAAGCCAGCCGCCAGGGCGATGAGCGGTCATGCAAAAGCGCGCCCAGGGAGAGGTATCGCCGCCATCAAAGGTCAATATGCTGTCCTCGTCAAGCAGGGACTCGACTTCCAATGCGATCCGTGCCGCGAGAATGCCGGGACGGCCAGAATGGTCTGAAGCGGCCAATTTCTCGACGCGCACTGCTTGCGCGGAACGTGTTTCGCGAAGCAACTTTACCCATTCAGCCGGTTCTTTCCAGGCCCTGGTTTTCGCCGCTTCAAGAAGCTGCGCAGTCACCGCCCGCGCGTCGCCGGCTACACCACACTCGATCGGATAATTCTTCCCAATCTCATTCGCATCCGGGCAGATGTGAATAATTTTGGCTTGACCAAAAACCGTGCCGTAAGCAAAGGGTTGGTCTATCCGTTCGCCCAGCAGCAGAACCACATCGGCCCGGGCTTCCAATTGCGCAGCCTGATTCACCGTGCCGTAACCATCGCCGAAACAATAAGGATGATTGTCAGGAACCATTCCGCGCCCCTGTTCGACGGTCATCAGAGGGATCTTCACGGTCTCAATGAATTGGCGAAGCATATCGCCAGCATGAGAAAAGAATGCTGCCCCGCCGGCGATGATGAGCGGCCGCTCCGCCCCGGAAAGAAGCTCCAGCGCCTGCTTGATAAACGCCGGCTCTGCCTGCGTGGCGCAAGTTGGCCGCGTTTTGGCTGGAGGAGAAATAGCGCCCTCGTCCACCTCGATTAGCCCGGACAGCGTATCGGCGGTGATGCTGATGTGAACTGGTCCCGGCATACCCTGCGTCGCGATCCGAAATGCCTTGTCGATGTACTCGGGAATCCGCTTGCCGCTCGTGAGCAGCGATGACCATTTGGTGATCGGAGCGCACATCGCCACCTGCGGCAGCTCCTGGCGGCCGCCTTTGCCAAGATTGGCTGCCACATCGATGCCGGCGAGTACAATCACCGGGGAGCACTCAGCGTAGGCGACGGAGATTGCCGCCACGGCGGTCGCCAGTCCCGGACCGGGCGAAACCAGCACCACCGATGGCTCTCCTGTCGAGCGCGACCAGCCCTCGGCCATATGAACCAGATTCGTTTCATGGCGGCCTGTGAGAACCTCAACTCCCTCGTCCAGGCAGGCTTCGTAAACCGGAAACAAGGGTGCGCCCGGCAGCGTGAAAAGGCGGCGCAGTCCGTGGGCTTTCAACGTCCGGATCAACAACCGGCTCCCCGTCATCGTACTCATAGACACCTTTTTCTCAACCCGATGCCGGGCTGGATTCATCCGGCTTCTTCAACCGGAACATGACTTTAGCCGGATTGCCGGCAACCACACTGTACGCGGGCACGTGGGTTCGGACAACGGAACCCGCGGAGATGACGCTGCCTTCTCCGATTTTGACGCCGGGAAAGATGATGCAATGCTTGCCGATCCACACTCCGTCGCGAATGACTACCGGCTGGACCTCTTCCGGCGCAGGCGGCTCATACGCCAACCGCGAGGCTGGATCGGTGCGATGCGCGTTGGAGTCCATGATTTCTATATCGCCGGAGAGGCTGCAACTGCGTCCGATAGAGATCAGCTTGCCTATTGTGAATATGCAGCCATGGCCGATTCCAGTGTTGTCCCCGATTTGCAGCGCGGGGCGATCGGCGAAACGGGCCGCAAATTTGATATTGATCTTGCCGTCGATCGTCACGTTGTCGCCGATGACGATATCGCCCTTGCCGGCGACCCAGTGAATATGGCAATCGGTTCGCAGGTTGCGCCCATACTTTGCGCAATAAGCCTTGAAGAGCGGTTCGCAGATGAACACGCGAAGTACAAAATGATAAACGCTACGCACCGACAGGAAAAGCCAAAGCAGCGGCCTCACGACGACTTTTGGCGCAGGCACGGAAAAATGTTGGACGGACCGGCGAGCCCAACGCACCAGGCGAGGCAGTCTCCCCGGAGAAGTTGCCAGACGCCGGCGGAGCGAAGGCTTATCCTCTGCGCCAGGCATGGAACTGGTGGGTGTTTGTTCCACATTCACTTGTAGCATTGTCCATCCCCCTCGCTCGCCGGCTCAATGCGTATGCTTCGTGGCATTTCAGTCCGGCGCAAAAGAACGCTCAACTTCTTGCCTATCTCCGATTCCAGGTCAGGCAGTGGAACACTTGCATCGACCTGCAGCCTCAAGTCAAAATCGTCCGTTCCGTCGTGATGCTTGAAAATGGGTGTGCCGGCGCTGACCACCTGGGGAAGATCGGCCGCCAGGCGACGCACCGCGGCCAGGCTGATCTTCTCGCCTTTGCGGCTGATGAAGTCGCTGAGCCGCCCGCGGAAGTAAAGATAGCCGTCCTTATCTTGATCGAAGCAGTCGCCGGTGGCAACTGTTCGCGGTCCCACCAGGCTATCCGGCCGTCCCTCGACGCGGCCGATCGAGCGCTTCATGACGGTCTGCGAAGTGACAAAGAGCTGCTTCCGTCCGCTGCCATCCTCCAGAGGGCGAAGAAAGACGCTGGTCCCTTCCATGGGCAGCCCCGCCGAGCTCAATCGCGATGCCGGCTCCGCATGCGCCGCAAGGGTAGAGACGCGAGGTCCGGCTTGCGTGAGCCCGTAGGTGAGATAGACTTCCTTTCCCTTGCGCAACTCCACCAGGCGAGCAGCCAGTGCCGGTTCCAGAGAGTCCCCGCCAACCGACAGCACACGCAAGCCGGCCAGCACGCCGGGATCTGAGTGAAGCAAAGAGCGGATGGCCACGGGCGTCAACGAGGAGATCGTAACGCCAAACTCCTCCAGAGTTTTTCGATACCCTGCCTGGTTGAAGGGCGGGCCGCTGACGATCAGCCGGTTCCCGCACTGCAACGAAGAGAGAGCCTGGCCCACCCATGCGAACGAAAAGAACAGCGGAAGGCTCACCAGCACGGTATCGTCCGCTCTCTGGCCGATGGAGGCGGCGTGACGCCGTCCATTCAACAGATTGGCCTCGAAATCGAATACGCATCCGCTGGCAATGCCCGAGGTACCCGAGGTCATCAGCACAACTTCTCCAGGCGCCCCGGCAGGTTCGCGGGTTGGTTTGAGAATCGCAACCTGCATCGGGCCGATTTTTGCAACCGACTTTGCCCCCAAATCGCCAGTGGGCAGACGCAGCGCTCCGATCGCGCATGCCCCCATCGAATGGGCTATCTCGCGCAGGCGCGTCGCAGGGGTCATCGGAGGCAGCAGCGCAGGCACACACCCGGCCATCATGACTCCAAAGAACTGATGCAGCAGCTCCCGGCTGTTGGGCAGGCAAAGCAACACAAGATCGCCGGGGCGAAGACCATGCTCTCTCCAGGTCTCTCCCAGGGCCTCGCAGTCGGGTGAGCTGTGCGGCAGACCGCTGGGAAGCGCCTCGATCGTCCGTTCGACGAAGGCATCCAACAGCGCTGGGGAGAGGAAACTCTTCATCCTTGAACCCCTTCTTCCCGACCACTGAACGCCAGCCACGAAATCGCCGACTCGGTCAGCGGCTTACCCGATTGCAGGAGCCCAGGGGGCGCCAGCAGCACGGCGCGGCTCAACCCAGGGATGGAACCGTTGCCGCGGCACGTCGCCACCAGCATCAGACGGGCGGTCTTCCGCCCCAGCCAGCCTGCGCAGAGTGTCAGGGCCACGGGAACGCCCTCCCGCGCAGCCATGGTCAGATTCATCGTGGGGCCGCGCAATCCGAAGGCGATGCAAGACACTCCCGCCAGCGTTCCGGGACTCGACGCCGCGTAATGCAGCGGCGAGGAAAACCCTGTCGTTGCGTCCGTTTGCATTCTTGTCATCGATTCGGCCGGTCCCAAGTCGCTGATGGCGATGATCCCAATCTCGTGCCGCCACTGGGCCAATAGATCGCCGAATTCGGCGAGCGCAAAAGCGACAGCCGTGGCCGTCATCCACGCGGCCGGGTCGGCGTACCGCACAGTCGCGCGAATCCGGGCTTCAAACAGATCGCGCCGGTACGAATCGGCTTCGCCCGATGCCGCGAGAATGAATGTCTTCGGCTCGCTCATGACACCGCCTCAAAGACCAGACTTGTGTCGAATCCGCCGAAGCCGAGAGTCAGGCTCAGCCCAAAGCGGGGAGCGCAGGAAACGGGTTGAGAGATCGCCAGCGGCAAGGAGAACTCCGTGAGCGGCTCTTCCAGATCGTGGATTGGCGGAACGCGGCCCTCGCGCATGGCCAATATCAAAGCGATGGCTTCGATGGCGCCGGTTGCGCCCAGGGTATGCCCGAAGTTGCCTTTGGTCGCGAAGACCAGGGGGCGCGCTCGTCCCTGGAACAGCGAATTGAATGCGTTGCACTCCGTGGTGTCGTTCATCACCGTTCCGGAACCATGCGCATTGATCAGCCCGATGGAAGACAAAGGCAGATCCGCGTCGGCAAGCGATCGCTGCATCGCATACCCGGCGGACAAGCCCGTGATGTCCGCCACGGTCATCCCGGTAGCGTCATTGGCTGAGCCCGCGCCGCTGAGAATCGCATAGCAGGATTGCTTCAGCGCCTCCGGCTCGAGCACGATAAACCCCGCGCCTTCCCCCAGCAGCGTTCCATCGTGGCGCGCATCGAAGGCGCGCAAGCGGGTCGGAGACATGGTGCCCAGCGCTGAATGTGCCAGCCGTTTGTTGGGCGTCAAGACATCGGCGCCGCCGCATACGCAAAAGGCCGCTTCGCCCGAGCGAATCAACTCCGCCCCTACCAGGATCGCGTCCGAACTCGAGGAACAAGCCGTGGAAATCACCACCTGCGGCGCGGCCGTTCCCAGTTCTCGCGCCACATCCGCGGCCCAGCGGGAGAGCGGGCTGCGCGACGCCTCCTCATCCAGATAGGCCCCCAGGCTGGTGCTGAGAACGAGACGCATCCCAGGATCGGCTGGATCGCGATGCGCTGACGCCAGCGCTTTCCGCAGGGTCGCGCAGGTCATCTTCACCAGCCGCTCGGAAGCTGGAATCCCAGGGTCCATCGCTGGCGCCGCCAGCAGATTGCGCAGCCGCCCAGTGTAGGCGACAGGCTTTATGCCCGATCTTCCATCGAGCAGCGCCCGCCACACGGCTTCCAGGTCATCGCCCAGAGCGGTGAACCACGCCATTCCCGTAACTGCGATACGCGGACCGGAGGCCATAGGATGGTATCTCGAATAGACAAAACGACAACAGAAAATCGAGGCGGCCAGGCTGCCGTTTCACGAGGCTTGAGTTTCCGGCTCTTTACCAGCTCATGCGGAACCGCTATGTAATGGAATGCGGCGCCAGGAGAAAAATATCCGCCATAAAGCGGTTTCGGCTCTTAGCGGGAACTTGTCCGGCCCATATGCCATGTGCCCTCGGAGCAGGCGAGGCCTGAGTCAGAGCGCAACCGCCACTCCTCCGGTTCGCTGGGCCTGGAGCCGATCGATCAGGTTCGAAAGCAGCCGAATCGACGTGAAATTCTCGGGCGTGTAGTCGTCGTCGCTGATCTCGACGTTGAACTTTTGCTCGCAAAGTACGCGCAATTCCACAAAACCGACCGAGTCCAATCCAACAACCGTCCGGAGTCCATCGTCCAGGCCGATGTCGCTCTCGACTATCTCGACGAATAAGTCGTTGACGATGATCTTCCGTAAACTTGCAATTAAGTCTTCTCGCATGGTTCGTCCTCCGCAGGGTCGCATTTCGTCATGGGAATAGAACGAATGGGGGGGGAATTCTGCGCCTTGCCGCAATTCTAGCCGACTATGGGAGGGCTTTCAACCGATAATCTGCGCGGAACGGCAAAAAAAGCGGATAGTAATGTTGGCGCTTGCACAATCGGCCAGGCCGCTACGCGCCAGGGGCGAAAAAGTCTTTGAGGCCGGCGCGCAGGGCATGGGCAGCCATGGAAGCCTGAATCTCAAGTGCCAGCGCCAGCGCTTCGCGGCCCTGGCGGGCTGTGACCAGCGGCGGGCGCCGGGTCCGCACGGATTCAAGGAACGAGACAACCTCCAGCCGCAGCGGCTCGCCGGGCGTAACGGCAGGCTTGGAGAAGCTCAAGCCGGCTTTCGACTCCGCGGGATTTGTAAACCGTGCGAGCATCTGCGCGATCAGGGCCGGATCGATCTTTGCCATGGCGGCAAACTGCGCAATTAGCGCCGGGTCAATCTTCTTGAGGTCGATCTTCCCCGACGCGATTCCCTCCGCAATCCCCGGCGGCAGCATTGCGGCAACCTGTGGCGGGAGCGACGCGATCAGTTTGGCCGGCGAAGCGGCGCCTGCATCGACGCGAATCACTAGCAAATCCTGGCGGGCATAGTCGATGGAAACGTACTGTCGAGGCTCGAAGAAGCGCAGCTTGCGAACTCTTTCAGTCGATACGCGCGAGGCGGTGAAGTTGGCTACGCACCCGCTCTCGAACTCGACGCGGACATTGGCGATGTCCACCTTGGGCGAGAGGATCGGCAAGCCGACAGCGCGCACCTCGCGCACCGGCGAGTTGGCGAAGGTGAGCACGATGTCCAGATCGTGGATCATCAGATCCAGCACTACGTCCACATCCAGCGCCCGAGGCGTAAAGACCGAGAGCCGGTGCGCCTCGAAGAACATGGGGCGGCGCAGTTGCGGCTGAACGGCAAGCACAGCGGGATTGAAGCGCTCCAGGTGGCCGGGCTGCAGGATGCGATTGCCCTTATCGGCTCGGTCGATCAGGTCGCCGGCCTCCGCGAGCGTGGCGGCCAGGGGCTTTTCGACCAGCAGGTCGAGACCCGCATCGAGCAGGGTTGATGCAACCGCATGATGATGCAAGGTAGGGACGGCGACCGAGGCAGCGTCCAGCTTGAGGTCTGCGGCGAGCAGCTCGTCCACGGTGGCAAAGACGGGGATTGCGTACCTGGCCGCGGTCTCGGCGGCGCGGGCTGGGTCCGGCTCGACGGCCGCGACGAGCAGACAGGCCGCACCGGGTTTCGCCGTCTCCAGTTCGCGATAGACGCGAAGGTGGTTGCGTCCAAAGGCGCCGGCCCCGGCAACGGCAACGCGCAAAGGGGCTTGGCTCACGGGTGGGGCATCCATCCCTGCGGCGCTTTGAAGGTCGGCTCCGACGCTTTGGCTGCCGGCTCCGGGCTTTGGCCTGTTTTTTCCGGCTGCGGCCCCTGGACTTCCCGATGCGGCTCGGGCCCTTTGCCCTTGACGGCCTTGAGGCAGCGGCCATAGAGATCGAGCAGTTGGGTCACATGCTCCTCGGGCTTGGCCGCGGCGGCTCCGCTGAAGCCCGTCGAGGGCGCGGCGGGGCGGCCCACGCCTGCAGTTGCGGCCACAAACTTCAGCAGATCGAGTGCGATATCTTCATTGCAGCGTGCGCCAAGGCTGGTGCTGTTCAGGGCATCCATGCGGAAGTTTCTCCAAAGAGGATGCTATCAGATTGGGGGTTGAGGTATGTCTTTCAAAGCGCCGCGCGCCAGCGCCAGCCGTTCCTCCGCGAGAGCCGCCTCTGGCAATCTGCCGAGCCGCTTGAGCGCCGCGATCTCCTTTTCCAGGTTTTCGGCGATGGCTTCAAAATCGGGGCTGGGCATTTTCTTGTTCTCGGCGTAGGACTCTTGCAGCCACTCCACGGCTTCCGCATCGCATCCTGAGTCCAGGTAGATGAGTCCGCGGGTTCCGAAGGCTGCGGCGAGCGCGGAACCTTCCTCTGCCGCAAGGAGTTTGCCCGCCCGATCCGCCAGCGTGTGCGCTTCGGCAAAATCGCCCATGCGGCGATAGCAGTTCGCCATATTATTCAGCAGCACACCCATGCGGAACGGCGAGGTCGATGTAGACCTCTCCCTCACTTTCAGGGCATTGTCATAGTGCTCCAGCGATTCCTCGAAGCGGCCCTGTTCCGAACACATGATTCCCAGATTGACCCACGCTTGGGTGGCGGATTCAGGGTGCTTCATGGCCAGGTGGATCTCGGCCGCTTCCTGGTAGCATCGTTCGGCTTCGCCCGGATCTTCTTTGCGAATGGCATTGCCGAGGTCGAGCAGAACGGACGGCAGATGTGGATTGTCGGGATAATCGCGCAGGATTTTCAATGCGTCGCGCAAGCGAATGGCCGCGCGCTCCCGCAGGCCGATCCGGTTGTAGCATTGGCCCGCGCGCAACAGGATATCGGCCATGGCCAGCGGCTCGTTTTGCTGCGAGAGAAGCTGAATGGCCTGCTCGCAATAGGGGATTGCAAGGCGGTATTGCTTGCGCGCCATGAGATAGCCCGATGTCACTAGAGCATACAATCTATTAAAGTCGGAACTATCCATGGGAGTCCTCCCATCGCAAAACGATGCATCGATAGTATATTGCCCCGCGCACAGAAGGCGATAGCCGGTGAGACGGCTCACGGCCTGCCCCTGTGCCTGGGTGGCCCTGGGTCCGGATTTGGGATACCACGAACCCCAATTGCGGGATGTAGGATGGTTGCATGCGGCCTGCCTACGACGCCTCCAACGACCTGACCAACAACGGCATCAACCAATACCTCTACGATGGGGTCCCCGTTGACAGGTCTTCGTCAACGGGGCGGGACGCCGATGGCACGCGCGTCGCCAAAGGCTCCATCACCGCCTGGTCCTGCGATCCGACGGT
>JBEKPI010000083.1:0-14719 GCA_049520855.1 Occallatibacter sp. | reverse complement strand
GAAACCTATCAGGAAGCCCTCGACATCAAGGGCAATCCCTCGCCCGATCTCGACTGGTACGAGACCAAAAACAAGGTCACCGGCGAGACCCAGCGCTACACGGTTGCTCACTGGTGCACGACTGAAGCCCGCTTCCGCAACCACCTGAAGAAGATCAAGCCCGAAGCCGCGGCCAAGCTCATCCCGCTCGATAACATGCTGGTCCGCATCACCCAGCAGGATGTCGTCTATCGCCGCTATCTCTCTCCCGGCCACCGCGCCTTCATCCCCGACTTCGGCGTCTACATCACCTACGAGGAGCATGGCAAGACCGAGTACCGCGCCCTCAGCCGCCAATTGGTCATGTTCTGCGTCGAGCGGCGCAAGGCGTGGCGCATGTTGCAATCCAAGGCCGGCATCGTGAACAAGGAATACGCCGCCCAGCGCGCCATCCTGTCCGAAGTAGACGCCGGCAAGATCCCGTTGGACGAGTTCCTCTCGCACGCCCACGAAATCCTGAAAGAGCGCCTGACCGGCGGCGTGCTGGCCAAGGCGTAACTCACCCTCACTTCCAATCGGCAACGATCCCAGGTCCGAAAATCTGGACCTGGGGCACTCTCAGGTCTCCAACCCGTGAGATGTGTAAGGTCGCGGACTGGCGCCACGCGCCGTAGGTCCGGCCTTTCCGTTGCTCCCCGTTTTCTCTGGGAGTGCCTCACTAGCACCTACTTGCATAACTCAGCGTAAGAACGTTTAGGCGCAGAGGGGTGGACGGCGGTTTTTGTCCACTCGAAGGGTGAGGCGGTTGGGCTATAAGCGGCGACGAAGTCGTCGATTTCTCACGAAGATCGTTTTTCGCATACCGGCATCATAAATCCCTGCGCCTGAATCTCGCATACCGGTGGTTCTCGCAACACGTGGGGTCATCCATGCTATAAACACTTTGCGACATTCCGCAATTACCTGCGATATTGATAATATCGGGCGCACGCTCCGCAGGCCGCGAGGCCGCAGGGGTTCGAGTCCCCCTACGGGCGCCAAAGTATCCATTTATGCCGTTCAGTCGTTATGGGGTTCAGTCGTGCAGAACCACGTTGACCAGCGAACTCTTGATCAGCATCCCGCTGGAGTTATAGTCGATGTAACCAAGATTGCGAAAGCGATTGAGAAAGAAGCTGACACGGGATCTGGTGGTGCCGATCATCTCCGCCAGGGTCTCCTGACTGATTTTGGCGATGACCGGAATAGGTTTCGATTCCTGGCCGAAGTTAGCCATCATCATTAACAAGCGGGCGAGGCGCTTTTCGCTGGAGTTGAACAAGTGATCGACCAGATCGGCTTGCATGCGCTTGTTGCGCGCGAGCAGGTAGGCGAGGAATTGCTCGGCGAACTCCGGCTCGCGCTGAAGCAGGTCGAGCATGACGTTCTTTTCGATGCGAACAATGGTGCTGGCTTCAAGCGTGTTGGCAGAGGCAATGCGATGCAGCTCGCCCGCCAGAGAGGCTTCGCCGAAAAAGCTGCCAGCCGGGAGATAAGCGATTACGGCTTCCTTGCCGCTCATCGATACGACGGTGAGCTTTACCTTGCCGCTCTCTATGTAGAAGACCGCATTGGCTGGGTCGCCTTGCGAAAAGACGCAATCGCCCGCCAGGTATTCGCGCCGCGATTTGCCGGCAACAAACCTGTTGAGCGGGCTTTGTAGATCGAGTGCGGGCCGCGGCGCGGGCATTGCGCCAATCCGGTTCGGCACGAGTTTCAAGTTATGCTGCGAAGCCGGAGGAAATGGGAATGAGGGTTCCATCGGAGCCCTGGGTGCGATACTCGTCATAGTGGCGAAGCAAGTGGCCATGATATTTCCTTTTCAATCTCACAGAGGGTGCGCAAGAGGATGAATTACCGTCATCCTTTGCGACTTCAATAGATCCAAGATACAAAGTGAGAAGGAGGCTGAACATCGGCGAACCCTGTGATTGGCGTAGTCATTTCCACGGAACGCATGTAGGGTTTTTCTTAACTGGAAACAGCGATCAATCTACCAAGGAACGCGGCATCACACGGCTATTTGCCAAGCGGGAACCGCACGGAAGTTGCGCCGTCGAGCAGTATCTTGTTGATCGCCGGCGCGAGTTCTTCCGAAGCGCTGTTCTTGTTGACATATTCGGCCGCGCCCGCGCGCAGGCAGCGCAGCGCATACTGGCTCTCGGACTGGACGCTCACCATGATCACAGGGAGCAGCGGGTAAGTGTGCTTGACATCTTTGAGCACTTCAAAACCGCTCCGGCCCGGCATATTAATGTCGAGCAACAGGACGTCCGGTTGACATCCGAGCAACTGGGTTAGCGTTTCGTCTCCGTTCGCGGCCTCGGAGAAGTCAGCGCCCGGAAAGGAATCGACCAGAAGCTCTCTCAGGCCGCGCCGCACGTTCGCATTGTCATCGGTGATCAGAATCTTCATCGTTTTATCCGTTTGCCGGGCCGCAAATTCGGCCTGAAATAAATATACGGAAGGTGCAAAGCAAATGGCATCGGCATAAGCCGTGATTGTTGTAGGGTTCGGCTGCAAGCTTTGTAGGGCTTTTCCGACACCGGCAAGCACTATTCGATCATGTGGTGCGTCATCGCGTAGCGGGTCAGGTCGGCATTGCTCTTCATCTGCATTTTTTCCATGATGCGGGCGCGATAGCTGCTGATGGTTTTTACGCTGACGTGAAGCCTGTCGCCGATCTCCGTCAAGGGGACGCCGGCGGCAATCATCTTCATGACCTCGTGTTCCCGGTCGGAAAGCGATTCATGCAAGGGCTTACCGGCGGAGTCATCCAAAGTGGCTATCAGTTTCTCGGCGAGGCTGTTGCTTACGTAGCGCCCGCCGTTCAGTATTTTACGGGTCGCCATGGCCAGTTCTTCGGCGGCGCTTTCCTTGTTGATATAGGCGGCCGCGCCAGCCCGCAGGCAGCGCACCGCATACTGCTCCTCCGGCTGGCAACTCAGGATAATCACCGGCAGCCGCGGGTAGGTATGCTTCACATCGCGCAGCACGTCTACCCCGCTGCGCCCAGGCATAGTGATGTCCAACAACAGAAGGGCGACCTGCGATTTCCCCAGTTGGCTCAGCACCTCATCGCCGTTGCCGGCTTCGGAAAAGTCCGCGCCGGGAAGAGCATCGGCCATGATCTCTCTCAAGCCGCGGCGAACGACGGCATGGTCATCGGCGATCAGGATACGCATGTTTCGATCCTCTCGGCGCGTGGAGTGTCAACGGGAACGCGGACAGTGACCGTCGTCCCGTTGCCGGGAGAACTGGAGATATGCACGTCGCCTCCGCAGAACTGCGCCCGTTCTTTCATGCCCAGCAGTCCCAAAGACCCAAGTGTATTCGATAAGCCGGACTCGCTGAAGCCGATTCCGTCGTCCTCGACAACCAGCAGGATGCTTTCCTCTTCCTGGCACAGCGCAACGCGCACCGACTTTGCCTGCGCATGGCGAATCACGTTGGTCAGGCATTCTTGGAAGATTCGGAAGGTTGCGGTGGCACGGTCGCCATCCAAATGCAGATCGACAGGTGGAACGGAGACCTGGCACTGAACGCCATTGCGAGAAGCAAAGTCGGTGGCCTGCCATTCAATGGCTGCCGCCAGGCCAAGGTCGTCCAGGACTCCGGGGCGCAGCCCGCTGCATATCGCGCGCACCGACTTGACGCCATCGTCGATGAGCGGAATCGATTCCTTCACCCGCGCGAGAACTTCGACTTCCGACTGCGGCAGATGGCGAATGATCCACGTCATATCCATTTTGATCGCGGTCAGAATCTGCCCGATTTCATCGTGCAGGTCGCGGGCGACTCTCTTGCGGTCTTCTTCGCGCACCCACTGCAGGCGTTCAGCCAGCGCCCGCAGTTGTTCTCTTTGCAGCACGAGCGACTCTTCGCCGCGCTTGCGTTCCGTGATGTCGCTATTGATCACCAGTACGCGGGGAGCATGGCCGCGCTTGCCCCATTGCAAGGCCCAGCGGCCGGTCACCACAACGCGCCTGCCGTCCTGGGCGGTCTTGATGAGGTCTCCCTCCCAGTGTCCGACCCGCAGTAATTCAGCGATGATCTCAGCGAATGGATACAAGAACTCGGTGCGGAGCAGTTCGTGCGCAATCTTGCCGGCGGCCTGGGCTTTGGTGTATCCAAACATGACCTCCGCGCCGCGGCTCCAAAACAGCACCGCCCCCTCCATATCGATCACGAAGACCGAGTCTTGAGTAAGTTCGAGCAGGGCAGCCTGCTCGGCAATGGCGATCTGCTCCTGCCGCCTCTCGGCAACGTCGCGGAAGATCAGCACGACGCCGATGACCTTACCTTTGGCGGCGAGGATGGGCGCGGCACTGTGCTCGACGGGAATTTCGCGGCCATCCCTTGTGACCAGATCAATGTGGTTAGTCACGGATAGAACCTGTTTCTCCTTGAGCACGCGAAGCACTTCATTGTCCGCGGTCATGCCGGACTTTTCATTGATGAGCTTGAGCACATTCCCGATCGGTTGACCTAAAGCCTCCTCCACTTGCCATCCGGTGAGAGCGGCGGCGATGGGATTGAGGAACGTAATGCGGCCCTCGCTGTCGGTGGCGATCACGGCCTCGCCAATGCTGCCCAGCGTCGCGGTCCATCGCTCTTCGCTTTGCAGGAGCTTGGTGCCCAGTTTTTCAACGTTGTATCGCGTGAAAAGCGCGAGGAAAACTCCGAAACCCAAGCCCAGGCCAAGGCAGCTTGCCACCATCAAGGTCCAGCGCCGGTGCGCGGCTTGAACACGTTCGATGCGCAGTCCTTCTTCCACGCTTTGAAACTCCGCGATCTGCTCGCGCAGGGAATCCATGCTGTGTTTTCTCAGCCGGTTCTCAACGAGAGTGGGGTCGGCCTTTCCCGCGCGGCGGAGAGCGATGGCCCGGCTGTCGTACTCTTCAGCGTCCTCGTAGCCGGCATAGACTGCTTTGAGGCGCTGCTGCTGCTGGGGATTGTCGGCCACCAACTGAAACAGAGCCTGGTACTCGGAGTCGAATCTCTTCGTTCCCTCCAGATAAGGTTGAAGAAAGCTCTCGTCGCCAGTTTCGATGAATCCGCGCTTTCCGGATTCCATATCGAGCAGCAGCTTGAGCAGATGCCCGGATTGATCGATTACCCGATCGGAATGGTCAACCCGCTGCATGGATCTGTTCAGGTCGAAGGTTTCCCACAGAAGTAATAATGCAAGGGCTGACGTGATCGCGATGGGAACCACGACCATTTGGCGGAGCAGCGATTTGAATTTCGAGTATTCCAATGTAGGCAATCACATCTTTCCAACAAGCGAACCAAATACGTGAAAAGCATGCCTTGGGCAAGCTCAGTTGACGGCACAGCTTGTAAGGCGAGTGGTTCCGGTAAGTACGCCTAAAATGACAATTACTTAAGACTCGCATAAACGAGCGCGGAAAACAGTTCAATATAGCTCACTTATCGGATTGAATTGCCTGCTGAAGCGCGGCGGCGACTTTTTGCTGCTGGGGCATGGTGATGCGGTTAAAGAAGGGCAGGGCGAGTGTGCGCCGCGCGATGGCTTCGGTGATGGGCAAAGTGGCCGCGCGCGCGCTGGGGAGGCCGCGCCAGGCCGGTTGCAGATGGATGGGGGCAAAGTAGCGTCCGCTGGCAATTCCGCTTGCCGCAAGAGAGGCCTGCACGCGGTCGCGGTTCACCTGTTCCGGCAGGCGGACTACATAGACGAACCAACTGAGGTTGCGGTCGGGAAGGTTGAGAGGCGGAAGCTCCAAACCCGCAGTGGAGTTCGAGACTGCGCCGAGCAGCGCAGCGTAGCGCTCGGCTGCGGTCTGGCGCAGCGCGAGCATTTCGGCGATGCGGCTCAACTGCACACGGCCCAGCGCGCAGGCCAGCTCGGAGAGGCGGTAGTTGTATCCCACTTCGGCGTGGTCGAGCCAATCGCCGGCGGCAGCGCGTTGCGAACTTGAATCCGAGGGACGGCCCTGATTTCTCAGGCTGCGCAGACGCGCGGCGTGCGCTGGATCGCGCGCCAGCACCGCGCCGCCTTCGCCCGTGGTGATCTGTTTGTTGGGATAAAAGCCGAGGATGGCCAGGTCGCCAAAACTGCCGGCACGCCGGCCCTGGAACTGCGCGCCGATGGCTTCGCAGGTATCTTCGATCAGTGCCAGGCGATGATGCCGGGCTATTGACTGGAGGGCATCCATCTGCGCCGGAACGCCGAAGGTATGGACGACAATGAGCGCCCGCGTGCGTAGCGTAATGGCCCGCTCTACGCTGGCAGGATCGAGGTTGAGGGTGATGGGATCGATCTCCGCAAAGACCGGAGTGGCGCGCGCCTGGAGAACCGTGTTGGCTACGGCGACGAAAGCGAATGAAGGCACGATAACCTCGTCGCCCTCGCCGATGCCCAGGGTGAGCAGAGCGAGGTGCAGCGCGGCGGTGCCGGAGCTGACAGCCACGGCATGAGGCACGGCGTGATAGGCGGCCAGCGCTGCTTCGAAGGCTTCCAGTTCAGGGCCCAGGCTCAGATGGGGTGTGCGCAGAACCGCTGTGACCGCATCGATTTCTGCCTCGGTGATGTCGGGCGCAGAGAGTGGCACCCGCAGTGGGGCGGGCGTCTCGGACGCATCAAAACTCATCGCAGTGCTCCGATTCTTCGGGCAGCGGCGCGGGTTGCTTGATGAGCAGGCCGTCGAGCGGGACGGTGGTGAGGACGCGGGCAATGGTGGTGGCGGCGGTTCCATCGCCATAGGGGTTTGCCATGCCGCGCAGCGAATCCCGGAATTCCGGCGAGAGGGCCTGGTTGATCGCAGCCAGAATTGCGGCGGATTCGGCAGGCGCGTCGATCACATTGCGGGCGCGTTCGCGGCCCTGCTGCCTCATGCCGGCATTGACGGCAGGCAGGGCGAAGGAGGCGGCTTCCATAATGCCGGAAGAGGAGTTGCCAACCATCGCGGCAGCATTGCCTAGCAGGCTCCAGTAAGTCACTGCGTCAAGGTTGACGAAGATATGCGTGTGCGGCCTTTCGTCTGCCAACGTCTTCGTGCGTTCGATGAGCGCATGGCTCCCTGCGTCGGCGTTGGGATAGACAAAAATGAGTTGGCCTGGAGACTGCGCCAGCGCGGCGAAGAAGGCGTCCGCCTCGGCGTTGGTGTAGCGGAGAATGGTGACCGGGTGCCAGGCGACGAGCAGCGTGGGAGGCGTGAGCGCAAGGCCCAGCTTGCCTTCGAGGACTTGGCGGCTCAGCAGGGTTGAGCGCCGCAGATGGTCCAGCGAGGGCGCTCCGGCACGATAAACGCGCCACGGCTCCTCGCCCATCGCGATGACGCGGCGGCGCGCGGTTGCGGTCGAAGTGAAGTGGATGTGAGCCAGCTTGGTGAGAGCGTTGCGCACCTGGTCGTCGATGGCTCCCTGCGAGATTTCTCCGCCTTCGATGTGGGCGACGGGGATGCGCAGGGCGAGAGCGGCGGAGGCGGGCGCGAGCATCTCGTAGCGGTCGGCGATGAGCAGCAGCAGGTCCGGACGCCAGGCGGTGAGCGCGTCGGCCAGGCCGAGGATGGCCAGGCCAATGGTCTTGGCCATGCCGGTATCGGTGTCGGAGCTGAGCAGGCACTCGATGCGCGCCAGAATCGGAAATCCGTCGGCCTCGATTTCGCGAATGGTCGAGCCGAACTCCGGCGACAGATGCGCGCCCAGAGCGAAGACGCCGAGGTCTACGCCGGGATGCGCGGCCAGCTCGCGCAGCGGCCAGTAGAGGTGGCTGTAGTCGGCGCGTGAGGTGGTCACGACGCCGATGCGGCGCTTGTTCGCGGCTTCGCTCATAAGCAGACTCCTGGCATCGATTGCTGCGCGAGGGCCAGCAGGGTCCGGCTGGGCGTGTAATCGGGAACCAGCGCGCGCAGATGAGTAAGCGCATCGCGGAGATTGCGGGCATCGAGAGCGGCGCGCAGGCCGGCGAGCCGGCTTGCCAATTCGGCTTGCGCCGGCAGAGCCGACTCGATCAGGACCAATCCTTCGAGGCTCGACGCGCTGGTTCGATCCCCGGCGGACCACAACTGCTCGGCTTCCTTGTCGCCGGGGCGATGCGCGGTGAAGTCGATGGCGACTTCGCCTTCAGGACAAAGCTCGCGGGCCATGAACCGTGCCAGATCCGCAATGAAGTGCGTTTTTGGTAAAACGGGGACCAGCAGCGTGGATTCCCACCCATTCCGCAAAGAACGCGAAATGGATGGGGCACCCAGCGGTAGCGCAGCGGCCGTCAACAGCAGATCGACCGCTTCGTCGAGAGTGAGAAAGTAGCGCCGCGCGGCCGGATCGGTGATGGTGATGGGGCCGCCCTGGGCGATCTGACCCGCAAAAACCTCGGCCACGCTGTCGCGCGAGGCCAGCACGTTGCCCAGCCGCAGCACCGTGCCGCCGCGCGCGAGCACGATCTGCTCCGCGATCCGCTTGGTGGCGCCCATCACCGAGGCCGGCTCGACGGCCTTGTCGGTGGAAAGAAGCACTACGCGCGAGCCGCGGGCTGCTGCTGCTTCGGTTAGAATTTCGGTGGCGAAGACGTTGTTGGCGATGGCCGCCAGCGGCTGCTCCTCCATCAGCGGCACGTGCTTGAAGGCGGCGGCGTGGAAGACGATGCGAGGGGCGTACATAAAAAAAATCTCATCCAGCAGCGCTCGGTCGTCCGCGCTGCCGAGGATGGGCGACATGCTGCGCGCATGGGGGTTTGGCCCGCCAGCAAATGCATCGGCCCAATCGCGCTTGAGCGCGTAGAGATTGCTCTCGGAGGCTTCCAGCAAAACCAGCTTCCCCGTGGAGAAGGTGCCCAGCCGCAGCGCCAGCGCGGAGCCGATTGAGCCGCCCGCGCCGGTAATGAGAATCGTCTCCTGGCGCAGCGCATCCAGCGCGCCCAGGGTGGGCGAGGGCAGTCGCGGGCGCTCCAGAAAGCTGTGCCAGTCGAGGTCTTTGAGAGACGGAATCACACCAGCAGTATAAATTGGATTGCCGTTCCTATTGTTTTGGCTCGGAATCAGGTTGGGCCGGGCACTCGGTAAGCTCATACCAGGGGGCGCGGAGTCTGCCTGGATGCAGCCCCAGACAGACTTGGTCGCCGGTCTGGATGTCGCCGTAAAAACTGGAGGAGACGCTGATCTCGTTCGGCTTTTGAATCGGTCCCCAGGGGGCGAGGTCGAGGTAGTAGGTGGTGGACTTGCCGTGCGTTTCATGCTTACCGGTGATGGGGACTGCATAGGTTTCGGGCTTGGAGCGGTCGGCCATTGAGTTTACGACGACGGCGAGGCCAAAGCTATAAGGCAGCGAGACGAAGAGCAGGCCCATGACGGCGGCGGCGACGGGGTTGTTTTTGCATGCCGTACTGTAAAGGACCGCGATGTAGACGAGTGCGACAGGGACAATGAGAACAAGTAGCGGCTTGATCGAGACGAATTCGATGTCGGCAGCGGTGAAGGCCATGCCGAAGCTCGATATCATCAATACGAAGGCCACATCGGCGCGAGGATCGGCCTTTTTCTTGAAGAACGAATAGAGCAGGGGCGAGCGCTGCATCAGCATCAGGACTGCCACAGGAGCGAGGGCAAGGAGGACGGCCAAAGGCAGGCGGTAGACAGTCGGGGCGGCATTTGCACCGATTGCGGCAACAATCGAGACAGCAATTGCAGCGTAGCTCAGAGTTTTGGCATTCTTGAGGGCGGCGAGGCGATCCTCGGGTGTTGCGCCGAGCTCAGCATCCTGCGAGATCTCGGCGAGCAGTGCGTCGCGGTCGCGTACGTCGAGGTCGGTCAGTTGCTGGAAGTATGCGCGGTAGTCGTCGTCGGTGTCAAAGGATTGCGAGACGGTAATCTTGCCGCGGCCCTCTTTCAATACGAGCTGGGTGTAGCTGCCGTTACGCGTATTGATGGTGCGGAAGCCCTCGATCTGGCTGAGATCGGCAGCGGACTCCTTGAGGGCTCCGCGCACCTCGATGCGGGTTCCGTCAATGACCAACCGGGAGCGCAGCGCCCAGGCGAAGATGTAGATGCCGAGAAGCGGGAAGAGCATCATGATGAGCGCGAGGAAAGCGCCGTCCTGCTCGGAGGCGATCTTTGTGGCGAGGAAGGCTCCGCCGAGGATTGCCGCCGTGCCCAAGAGCAGGAAAAACACTCTTTGCCAGGTCTTCAGGCGATACTCGTGACGGGTTGGGGACAACTGCTGGAGGGAATCCATTGCGCTCTCCGTTCTCAGCCTTTGTATCACATCTGAACGGCAAGGCGGATGCGGCGCGGCTGACCGCTCGCTTACACTGATAGAGTTGCGCGGACTTGAGCAGGCAGGTTCTTGGGCCGCATTGGGGATGAGGATGATGAGGATGACCGGGCCGTTGGCCCTTGCTTTTCTCGTTGCGGCAGCGACGGCGGCTGGAGCGCAGCAGCGCTTTGACGCGGGGGCAGTAATCGAGAACAATCGCGGCGTGGCCGAGATGGGCCAGCAGACGACCGAGCGGGCCGCGGCCTCGTTTGCCGAGGCGTTCAAGAAAGATCCCAAAATGGCGCAGGCGGCGATCAATGAGGGGATTTCGCTGCTCTATCTGCAAAAGCTGGACGAGGCTAAAAATGCCTTGCAGGCGGCTCTCGCGCTGGAGCCAGGCAGCGCGCAAGCCTGGTACAACCTGGGCCTGGTGCAACATGCGGGCAATGAGCTGGACGCGGCGCTTGCGAGCTTTCAGCATGTGCTGAAGATCGATGCGCAAGATGCGGACTCGTATTACTACGAGGGCGTCTGCTACCAGGAGATGAAGGATTACGACAAGGCGATTGCGGCCTTCGAGCAGACGCTGAAGATCAACCGGTTGCACGCCTCGGCGGAGTTTGCCATCGCGCGCGCGATGCAGCGCTCGGGCCGCGCCACCGAGGCCAAGGAGCATTTCAAGCTCTTCCAGCACATGACCAGCACCAAGATCTCAGCGCCAGTCGGGTTGGCCTACGGCGATCAGGGACGCTACTCGACTGTTGTGCCGGTCTCTCAGCCGGAGACGGCGAAGCGAGCGATGATTCCGGTAAAGCTGGTGGCGGTATCCATGCTGCCCGACTACGTGTCGATTGGCGGATTACCTGGGCCGTGGACGGCAACCGGTGGCGCCTGCATGATGGACGCAACAGGCTTGGGTCAGATGGATTTGGTGCTGATGGGGTCAGGGCCGGAGGCCATCCGCATCATTCACAACGTAGGGAACGGGCATTTCGTTGAACTCGCTGCTGGAGGATTGGGCCTTAGGGCTTCGGGCCATGCCGTGGCCTGCGCCGTGGGCGACTACGACGGCGATGGATTGAATGACCTGGCCGTGGCGCTGGACGATGCGGTGCTTTTGTTTCGCAATCTTGGCAAAGGGAAGTTTCAGGATGTGACGGCGGAAGCTGGACTCACTCCTAAAAATCGGCCGAGTGGAATTACGTTTGTCGATTACGACCACGACGGCGATCTGGATTTGCTGTTGACTGGCGCGCCGCTAAAAGCAGGTGATGCGCCAAATGTCTTGTGGCGCAACAACGGCGACAAGACTTTTACGGAATGGACCGAACCAACCGGCCTTGGCGGTAGCGGCAAGACAACGGCGGCGATTCTCACCGACTTCAACAACGATAAGGCGGTGGATCTGGTAGTGACCGGAGATGGGCCGGCGCCGGTGATTTATATAAATCCACGGGAAGGAAAGTACCCGACGCAGCCTTTGTACGAGGGCGTGAAGTTGCCACCCGCTGCGGGCATCGCCGTCCTCGATTACAACAAGGATGGTTGGATGGACATTGCAGTTACCCACGCGGGCGCGCCAGGGTTGACACTGTGGCGGAATGTTGCGGGACCGGAAGGCGTTGGGCGGCGGTTTGGTCGAGTCGATCTCCCGCTGCAAGGCGCGCTGCGGGGATGGGGCCTGACGCCGATCGATATTGACAACGACGGCTGGATCGATCTGGCGGCGATTGTGGAGACCAAGGCGGGTCCGCGGGTAAAGGTCTTTCGCAACCGCGGCGATGGCAGCTTTGAGGATGTGAGCACTGCGCTGGGCCTCGACACCGTGAAGTTGGTCGCGCCACGCGGGTTGATAGCCGGCGATTTCTCCGGTAGCGGCGCGGCGGACCTGATTGTTACGCAGGTGAACGCGCCGCCTGTGTTTCTGCGTAATGTGGGAGGTAATAAAAATCACTCTGTTCGGCTCGACCTGACCGGCTTTGCCGACAACAAGACGGCGCTGGGCGTGAAGGTGGATGTCTTTGCCGGCGGCCACTGGCAGAAGTGGGAACTGGCGGGCGCTTCGGGCTATCAGACGCAGGGACCGCCGCAGATTCTCGTGGGCCTGGGCGATGCCGAGGGCATCGATCTGCTGCGTATTCTTTGGCCTACAGGCGTGTTGCAGGACGAGATCGATTTGCCCCATCAGCCGGTGATCGCGATGAAGGAGGCGGATCGGCGCGGGAGTTCGTGCCCGGTGCTGTTTGCGTGGGACGGGCATAAGTACAAGTTAGTGACGGATGTGATTGGCGCGGCGGTGGTAGGCCATTGGTTCACGCCCACGCGGCGCAACACGCCCAATCCCGGCGAATGGATAAAGGTGGATGGCGACAAGGTCGCGGCAGTGAACGGAAGGCTCAGCCTGCGCTTCATGGAGCCGATGGAGGAGGTCAACTACATCGATCAGTTGCGGCTGGTCGCGGTGGATCATCCGGAGAATGTCGAGGTCAATCCCGACGAACGGTTCCTCGACGATCCGCCGTTTGCTTCGGGGCGTGTAGTGGCTTCGGAGGGCGCGCGCCTGCCTGTGGGCGCGTGGGATGGCGAAGGGCGCGATGTGCTGGAGCAGGTGAGCAGCCGCGATCACAAATTCGCAAGCGGATTTACGCCGCTGCCTTATGACGGCTTCGCCAAGCTCCACGCCCTGACACTCGATTTGGGTCCGGTGGACGCGAAGTCTCCGCTGCGTCTGCTGATGACCGGCTATGTGAATTATTTCAGCGCGACTTC
This sequence comes from Occallatibacter sp., assembly GCA_049520855.1. GTDB lineage: Bacteria > Acidobacteriota > Terriglobia > Terriglobales > Acidobacteriaceae > Telmatobacter. The sequence goes on along the minus strand of JBEKPI010000083.1, from coordinate 1,717 downwards.
GCTGTATGCGGCGTGGCAGGGGGGCATCAAGCCGATCTCGCCGTATGCCGAGGCGCAATTGCCGAATGGCGAATGGAAGCGCATCGCGGATGACGTTGGATTTCCAGCGGGCCTGGAGCGGACGATTGTGGTGGATTTGACCGGCAAGCTGCCCGAGGGCGCGCGGAAGATACGCTTGGTGACCAACCTTCAGATTTATTGGGATCAGGTGCTGATTGACCAGAGTTCCGGCGCGGAGGCAAAGACAGTGGAGCTGCCGCTGGCGCTGGCGACGCTGCACTTCCGTGGCTACCCCACGCAGATTGAAGGCGCAAGCCCTGGCGATCTCGACTACGACTATAACCGCGTGAGCTTGACGGGGCCCTTCCAGCATCAGCGCGGCAACTACACGCGCATGGGCGATGTAACGCCGCTGTTGACGAGCATCGACGACCGCTACGTGATCTTCGGCAGCGGCGAAGAGATTGCCGCCGAGTTCGATGCGGCCAAGCTGCCCGCGCTGCCCGCGCACTGGAAGCGCGACTACTTCTTCTATGCCAACGGATTCGTCAAGGATATGGATTGGTGGGATGCGTCGCCGTTCACCGTGGCGCAACTGCCGTTCCATGCGATGAGCGCCTATCCGTATCCGGCGAGCGAGAGGTTTCCCGACGATGCGGATGCGCTGGACTACCAGTTGAATTGGAACGATCGCTTCGACTCGGGCGCACCGGTTCGTGCGTATCGGTTTAACTATAAGCTGGCGCCGTCGATGCCGGCCGATGATACGAGGCCATGAGTGCTATGGACGAATCGGAGATTCAAGAACTGGCTGAAAGCCCGCAGGAGATCGGTGCGGCTCGCGGAAGGGGCCACCTTCGGCTGGTTCTCAACGCTGCGTGCATCCTGCTCGTACTTTGGCTGGCGCGCGATTGGCTGCTGCGCGCAGGCCAGTGGATGGACGATCATTTTCAAAAGGAGATTGCCCGGAGGCTAGGAATCTCTTCTGGGGCGATTGGTGTCCTGTACTATCTGGTGCATACGTTCTGGCAAATCGTCTATGCCGATAAGAAGAAGAAGGAGAAGGAGAAGCGCGCCGAAGAAGAGAAGAAGCAGTTCAATCCGCGCTATAACCCCATCGAGGAACGGGATTCGGAGAGCTGGAGCCATGAGCGGCATAACGATTGAGCCAGCGGTGCGGCAACTGGAGCTGTTGCGCTCCGGCGAGATATCTGTCGTTGAGTTGGCCGAGGCGCACATCGGGCAGATTGCCCGGCTGAATCCTAAGCTGAATGTGTTTGCCGACTTCGATGCGGAGCGGGTGCGCGAGCGGGCGCGGAAGCACGATGCGTGGCGTGGCACGCGGTCCCGCAGGCCGCTGTTCGGGTTGCCGGTAACCGTGAAGTCATCAATTGCGACGCGGGGATTCAAGTGCGAGATTGGCAGCCTGCTGCACAAGGGCGAAATTCCAGCGGAAGACGCAGTCGTCGTTGCGCGGCTGCGCGCGGCAGGAGCGCTGATTCTGGGCACGACCAACTGCCCAGAGTTTCTGATGGCCTACGAGACCGCGAACCTGTTGCACGGGCGCACGAACAATCCGTGGGATTTGGAGCGCACGCCGGGCGGATCGAGCGGCGGCGAATCGGCGGCCATTGCGGCGGGACTTTCGGCGGCGGGGCTGGGCAGTGACAGCGGCGGCTCGGTGCGCGTGCCGGCGCATTTCACCGGCATCTGTTCG
>JBEKPI010000082.1:0-14733 GCA_049520855.1 Occallatibacter sp. | reverse complement strand
CCACCACCGGCGTGCCCGCGTCCGTTTCGGCGACATTCAGCGAGGCCATGGACCCGGTCCTCATCAACACCAACGAGATCTACTTGCGCACCCACAACACGTCGACCACGGTTCCCACAACGTTAACCATTTCGCCGGATTACATGACGGTGACTCTGACGCCGATCACGCCGCTGGCCGAGTCGACGATCTACGACATCTACTACTACCCCAATCCGTGGTGGCTCACCGACATCGCCGGAAACAACTCGACCACCAACTACGGAATACTCTCCACCTTCACCACCGGCACAACCGCCGCGGTGGCCGGCGTCTGCGGAACGGCGAACGGACAAACGTTCTCCGCTCCGCCAACCGCCAACCTCTGCTCGACGGGCACGGCCTCGGCAGTGAACAATGCCGGCGGCGCCAGCGGCTTTACCTGGAGTTGCGGCGGCCAGTACGGAGGCGCAGCCGCCTCCTGCTCGGCTACTGTTACGCCGGCCGGCGCCTGCTATCCGCAATCGTCGTTGCCGGCCGGCAGCCTCATCTCCTGGTGGAAGGGCGACGGCGACGCCACCGACCACATGGGCAACAACAACGGAACGCAGGAGAACGGCGCGGGCTTCGCAGTCGGCGCGGTCAACGACGCTTTCAGCTTCAACGGCGACAATCAATACGTGCTTATCGGCGAGCCGGTACCGGCCGATCTGCAAATCCAGAACGCCATCACGTTGTCGGCGTGGATTTATCCCACGGCTTATCCGACCACGAATGGAACATCAAGCGGCAGCCAGACCTGGGGCATGATCATGGGCAGCGAGAATAATCCCGCGGATGGCGCTGCCTTCTTCTTGAGCGGCTATCCGAACGTCATCACGGACGTCCCCATTGGAGCCATTGACTTCGATCTCGGGGACGGCACGAACTGGCACGAGGCCTTGACCACAACCCAGGTGCCTCTCAATCAGTGGACGCTGGTAACCGTGGCGGCAACAGCGAACCACCCAATGCAGATCTACTTCAACGGGGTGGCTCAACCCACCGTCAACAATGGGACAAGCCAATGGACAGGCACGGTTGCCTACAACAGCGGCGAATGGTTTGCCATCGGGCAGGACAGCGCCAACAACTACCCCTTCAACGGTCTAATCGACGAGGTTCAGATCTATAACGCCGCTCTCTCCGCCGCGCAAATCCAGGGCATCTACAACGCGGGCGGAGCCGGAGTCTGCCCATAACCCAGCACTCACATTGCACAGCAAAACGGGGACCGCCTTGGCGGTCCCCGCTTTGTTTTATGAAAGTCCTAGAGTGGTGGTCATCAGAGGAGCAACGGCCTCTGGGGCCGTGTCTTTTCCGAGCTATGCCTCCAGCGCTTCAGCCATTTCCTCGAGGATTGATTCGGCTGCGGCCGCGGGGTCCGCCGCCTGGGTGATAGGGCGGCCCACAACCAGATAGCTGGCCCCCTTGCGCAGCGCTTCCGCCGGGGTGGCGATGCGCTTCTGGTCGCCGATTGCGGCTCCCGCCGGGCGAATGCCAGGCACGACCAGCACTCCCTCGGGGCCGGCAATCGCTCGAAGGGCGGCTACCTCCTGCGCAGAGCACACAAATCCGCTCATTCCGGCTGCGAGGCCCATGCGGGCCAGCAACTCGACCTGTTCGGAGGGCGAGCGGTCGAGGCCGACGGCGCTCAGTTGGCGCTCGTCCATGCTGGTCAGCACAGTGACGGCAAGCAGTTCGGGAGGGTCGGCGAAACCCTCCAGCGCGCCCCTTGCGGCGGCCAGCATCGCCGGGCCTCCAGCGGCGTGGAGGGTCAAGCTGCGCACCCCCAAGGCCGCCGCCGAGCGCACGGCTCCGGCCACGGTGTTGGGAATGTCGTGCAGCTTGAGGTCGAGGAAGACGGAATGTCCGCGCGCCACCAGCGGCTCGATCACCGCCGGGCCGGCGGCGACAAACAGCTCCAGCCCTACCTTGAACCAGTGGCAGGTCTTTTCCAATTGGCCCACCATCCGGGCCGCGGCGGCAGCATCCGGCACGTCGAGGGCCACGATCAGGCGCTTGCGGGCCTCCTCGACGAGGTCCACCACGGGCGGGTGCGCGGAACCAAAGCTCGGGTTGAGTCGATCGGGGATGGGCATGGCTCCATTCTAGCGGATTGCCGAATTGCGCGGAAGAATGCAGCGTACTCCGCACAGTCCGCAAACCAGCGGCGGACCTCGCATCCGTTACCATGAAGACTGCTGCGACCGGAGCGCCAGGATCGATCGGGGAGGGGAATTGGGAGCCGTCTTGAACTGGATACGCGCCTGCGGGTGGGCCATCGTGTTGTTGACGGCAGCCATCCTTGCCTGTGCGTCCGAAGTGCATACCAATCCGCTGAACTACGATCCGCTGGTTCGCGAGGCCTACGAGCACTTCTACAACCTGGACTATCCCGGCGCAGTGGAACGCTTTGAGCGCTTCCACTCCGCGCACCCCGGCGATCCGCAGGGCACGGCGCAACTGCTTGACGCCGTACTCTTCCAGGAACTCTACCGGCTCGACCTGCTCGACACCACCTTCTACGCCAACGACGGATTCCTCACCGGACGCCACGCGACCGAGGAGGATCCGAAGACCCGCGATCGCATCCTCGGCTTGGCCGACGAGGCAATCCAGGAGGCCAACTGGCGTCTCGACCGCAATTCCAACGACATCGACGCGCTCTATGCGCGCGCCTGGGCCCGCAGCCTCAAATGCACCTATCTGGCCATGGTCGAGCGCTCCTTTGGCGCAGGCTTCCGGCTGGCCATGAAGGCCAAGGACGACGACGTGCGCGTGCTGCAACTGGACCCGGATTATGTCGATGCCAAGCTGGTGGTGGGTGTCTATGAGTACGTTGTGGGCGCGCTGCCCTGGCCTTTCAAGCTTCTGATCGGATTTGCCGGAATCACCGGCTCGAAGCCGAGAGGCCTGGAGATGCTCACCGACGCCGGCAATCGCGGCGTGATCGCCAGCATCGAAGCCCGCACTACGATGGCGCTCTTCCTTCGCCGCGAAGCCAGGTACAAAGAAGCAATCCTGGTGGTGCGCAGCCTCAAGAAGCAGTATCCTCGCGACTACCTCTTTTGCCTGGAAGAGGCCAACCTGCGCAAGGACGCCGGCGAGGGCATGGCCGCCGTTTCCGCCTACCAGGAGATCATTGCCAATAGCGCCAGGCCCGGCTACTTTGCCGAAGCCCGGCTGGAGCTGGCCTACTTCGGCCTGGGCGACGCCCAGCGCGGCCAGCGCCACTTTGTGGAGGCGGCGCAGGCTTACGAGCAGGCAGCCTGGACGAAGAATGTCGGCCCCGAACTCAAGATCCGTTCCTTGCTGGCGGCCGGCGAGTGCCACGACACCAACGGCGAGCGCCAACTCGCGGTCAGAGACTACCAGATGGCCATCGATGCCGGGCCGAACACCACCCGCGCCGACACCGCGCGACGGCGGCTGCGGATTCCTTATCGCGGCGCATGATTCCCCCGATGGCTGCATCGCCGAAAGCTCCACAATGGAACCGCCGCTGCCCTGCATCCGTATCTTCAGATTGGTTGGGTTCTTCTCAGGAGGTATCGGCAATGGCCGTCTTTTGTCAACGCTGCGGCACCAGCTTGCCCACGGGCGCTCGATTCTGTTCGAGCTGCGGAGCGGTTGTCCCCATCGCAACCGCCATCCACGGCAGGCCGCTGGTCCGCCCCATCTATGGGCGCAGGGTAGCCGGGGTCTGCATTGGCTTGGCTCAGGCCTACGGATGGGATGTCTCGCTGATCCGCGTCCTGGCGGTCATTGGGTGCTTCTTCTCTGGCGGATTGGTCTTTGTAGCCTACCTGGCCTGCTGGATCGGCATTCCCGACGAGCCTCTTCCGCTGCCTTGAGCTATGCTCGAAGGGTATGAATAAAACCTTCCATTCGGCCGGAACTGGCTCTGGCGCAAAGCTGGCCTTTCGCGACGCCGGGTCCGGCCTTCCCGTGGTCTTCCTTCATCCAACCCCGCTGGACGGGGAGTACTGGCGACCGCTTATTGAAGACCTTGCAGGCGTGCGCGCCATCGTTCCCGACCTGCGCGGGCACGGCAACTCGCAGCTTGGGAGTCTGCCGGTGGGTGGCTTTTCGCTGGTTCCCGACGCTCCCGTGCTCACAATGGCGCGGCTGGCCGCCGATCTGCTGGCGCTATTGGATCATTTGAATCTGCCGGATGCGCTCTTTGCCGGTTGCTCTATCGGCGGCTATGTGCTGCTGGAAATCTGGCGACAAGCTCCCGAGCGTGTGCGCGGGCTGGCTTGCGTCTGCTCCAAGCCGCAGCCGGACGCGGCCGCAAACCTGGCCCGGCGCGCCGCCACTATCGCCCAGGCGCGAGCCGGCGGCAGCGCCGCGCTCTTTGACGGCATGGCCCAGACCCTGATTGGCGCATCGGCGCGCGAACGCCGTCCCGAGATCGTGGCCGAGTTGCGGGCCCGCATGACGCTGACTCCTGAGGCCCTTGTCGCCGTGCAAGCCGGCCTCGCCACGCGCCCCGACTCCGTGCCCACCGTGGCCACCATTGACGTCCCGCTCCTGGCCATTGCCGGGGACGAAGATTCCGCGGTCACGCCCGCTGAGATGGAAGCCTTCCACGCCGCGCTCGGCGGCTGCGAATACCATCTGCTGCCCGACGCCGGCCACTTTGCCGCCTATGAGCAGCCCCGCAAGGTCGCCGCGCTTCTGGCCGATTGGCTGCGCCAGATTGACGGCTGAGCTCTCTTGAGGCTTGTTCTACGTTCTCGTCAAGACTCGAACGCTTCGTGATAATGCTGTAGGCTCAAGAGAGGGATTCTTCCCCGGAAGCCGACATTGACCCAATCCTCGCTTTCATCTTCCCGACCGTTTCACCACCCGCAGCCGGGCAGCGCCTTGCATTGCGGCAAAGTCTCGCTCGATGCTCTCGCCAAACGCCACGGCACGCCGCTCTACGTCTACTCCGCCGACCAGATCGTCGAGCGGCTGGGGCTATTTCAACAGGCGTTTGCGGGCCGGGAGCATCTGATCTGCTATGCGGTCAAGGCCAACTCGGCTCTTGCGATTCTCAAGCTGCTGGCCGATCATGGCGCGGGATTCGACATTGTCTCTGGCGGAGAGCTTGCCCGTGTGCTGGCCGCCGCGCCCGAGGCCGTGGGCCGGGTCGTCTTCTCCGGCGCGGGCAAGACAGCGGCGGAGATCGATCAAGCGCTCAAGCTCGACATTCTCGAATTTAACGTGGAAAGCGGGGCGGAGCTTGAACTGCTGGCCGCGCGCGCCGCCAAAATGAAGAAAAAGGCGCGCTTTGCCCTGCGCGTCAACCCCGACGTCTTCGCCGAGACCCACTCTTACATCTCCACGGGCCTGCGGGAACACAAGTTCGGTGTCGATATTCGGCAGGCATTGGCAATTTACAAGAGCGTGGCCGGCAATCGCTGGCTTGAGGCGCAGAGCGTCAGCGTTCACATCGGCTCGCAGATTCGCGCGGCGGAGCCTTTTGGCGCGGCGATGGAGCGGGTCATGAAGCTGGTGCGCCAACTCAAACGCGCCGGAATCGAGCTCAGCGCGGTCGATGCCGGCGGAGGCCTGGGCATCGATTATCACGGCGGAAAATTCGACGCTGCTACGCAGGTTCGCAAATACGCTGCCGCCCTTGAGCTGGCTCTGGCGGGCTTTGAGGGCCGTCTGACGATCGAGCCGGGACGCTTTATCGTCGCGCAGGCCGGCGCTCTCGTCGCGCGTGTCCTTCAAGTCAAGCGCAGCGGCAAGAAGACCTTTGTCATCACCGACGCCGCCATGAACGACCTCATCCGCCCCGCGCTCTACCAGGCCTATCATGAGATCGTGCCGGTCGCGCCCAGGGAAGGGAAGCCGCGCATCGTCGATGTCGTTGGGCCAATCTGCGAGTCGGGCGACTTCTTCGCCCACGACCGCAAGCTCGCCCCCGTCGAGCCTGGGGATCTGGTCGCGATTCTCGACGCTGGTGCTTACGGCATGGCGCAAAGCTCAAATTACAACACCCGCCTCCGTCCCGCCGAGGTGCTGGTCGAGGGCGCGGAGGCCCGGTTGATTCGCCGGCGCGAGACGATGGCCGACCTGCTCGCGCCGGAGACGGCAACATAAGATGAGAGATGGAGGTCTCGCATGGCAAGAGTCACATTGGTTTTTGCGGTTCTTTTGATTGTTCTGGGTCTGGTGGGCTTTTTGGGCACCGGCAGTGCGCACCCCACCGCGCTGATTCCCACATGGATTGGCTTTGCCCTGGGCCTAGGCGGCCTGCTGGCTATCAGCCCCAGCGAGGGCCGGCGCAAGCTCTTCATGCACATCAACGTGACCATCGGCCTGCTGGGCTTTCTCGGCGGCGCCGCCGAAGCCGTGCGTGGCTACCTTCACGCCACATCTGCCGGCCTTGCGCCCGACAGGATTGCCCTGGCGTCGAAGCTCACGCTGGCCGGCCTGATGCTGATCTACGTGATCCTGTGCGTGCGCTCGTTCATCGCCGCGCGCCGCTCCGGGAAGGTCTAGCGCATGGGCGGCATGCATGGGCACGGCGGCATGGCAATGGGCGCGCGCTCCGAGCGTTCGCCTCGGGGCGGCGCGCGCACGGGCCAGGCCGACCTGCCCAAGCGCAAGCCCAGCCTGAAAAAGCTGTGGCCGCAGATTCGGGCGCTGGTTGCGCCTCGCAAGGGCTTGCTTGTGGCCGGTATGGGGCTGATGGCAGTCAACCGCATCGCTGGGCTTGTGCTGCCCTACACCGCGAAGGACCTGCTTGACAAGGTGCTGAATCAGGCCCATCCGCGGCCCGATCTGCTGCCCCGATACATCGTTCTTGTCTTTTCGGCCATGGTGGTGCAGGCCATTACCTCCTTTTCGCTTACTCAACTGCTTTCCAAGGCCGGCCAACGCCTGATCGCCGAGATGCGCATGCAAGTGCAGCGCCATGTGGGTCTGCTTTCCGTCTCGTACTACGACGAGAATCGCACCGGCACTCTGGTCGCCCGCATCATGACCGATGTCGAGGGCGTGCGCAATCTGGTGGGCACGGGCCTGGTCGAGTTTGTGGGCGGGCTGCTGACGGCCGTTCTGGCATTTATCTTTCTGCTGCATCGCAGCGCCAAAGTGACCTTGACGGTCTTCGCCGTGGTGGGCGCATTCGTCTTTGTCTTGCAGTACGGCTTCCGGGTCATTCGTCCCATCTTCCGCGAACGCGCCAAGATCAACGCCGAAGTCACGGGCCGGTTGACCGAGTCGCTGGGCGGTGTGCGGGTGATCAAGGGCTATCACGCCGAAGAGCGCGAGGCCGGCGTCTTCGCTGTCGGTGTCGAGCGCCTGCTGGCCAACGTGATGAAGTCGCTGACCATGACCAGCTCGCTCGGAGCCGCTTCGACCACGGTGCTCGGTCTGGTCTCGGCGCTGGTGATGAGTCTAGGCGGCCATCTGGTGCTGCGCGGAACCTGGTCGACGGGCGATTATTTTCAATACAACATGTTTCTCGCCTTCATGATCGCGCCGGTCTTTCAGATCGTAAACATCGGCACGCAACTCACCGAGGCCTTTGCCGGCCTGGACCGCACCGGCGAGATCATGGCCGAGCTGGAAGAGAACCGCAGCCCCGGCCGCACTGTGAAAATGCCGCCCATCCAGGGCACAGTGCGATTTGAGGATGTCGTGTTTGCCTACGACCCGGAGAAGCCCGTGCTGCACGGCATCACATTCGAGGCTGCTCCCGGAACGGTGACCGCGCTCGTCGGCTCATCGGGCTCGGGCAAGTCCACCATCATCAGCCTGCTCTGCGCCTTTCACACACCGTCCAGCGGCCGCGTGCTGGTCGACGATGTGGACCTTGCGCACGTAGACCTGAACACCTTTCGCTCGCAGTTGGGAGTGGTGCTGCAAGACTCGTTTCTCTTCGACGGCACCATTCGCGAGAACATCCGCTTCTCGCGCCCCGATGCCACAGAAGAGCAGTTTCTCTTTGCCTGCCGCACGGCCCGCGTGGACGAATTCGCCGAGCGCTACCCGGAGGCCTACGATACGATCGTCGGCGAGCGCGGCGTGAAGCTCTCCGGCGGCCAGCGCCAGCGGCTCTCGATTGCCCGCGCTCTGCTGGCCGAGCCGCGCATCCTGATTCTCGATGAAGCGACCAGCTCGCTCGATTCCGAGTCCGAAGCCATGATTCAGGCGGGGTTGAATCAACTGATGCAGGGGCGGACCACCTTCGTCATCGCCCACCGGCTTTCGACCATCCGCCGCGCCGATCAGATTTTGGTGGTCGAAGAGGGGCGCATCGTCGAGCGCGGCAACCATGCGGAGTTGTTCGCCAAGCGAGGCCGGTACTTCGACCTCTACACGCGCCAGCACGGCTTGGAGGCAAATCTCTTCCTTGCGCCCGGCGAGGGCGATGACGCGGATGAAATCAGCGCGTGACGATGAAAGGCCCGGCCATCTCCGCTCCGTCGCCGCCGGCAAACGCCGCCTGAGCGAGAGCCGGCGCTAACTCCAGTCCCCATTCGCGCGATGCAAGCTCCGGCATGGGCTTCGCCTGGAAGAGCTTCTTGCACTGGCGCGCCGTCCACCGCGCCCAGGCCTTCGACTTCTTGCGCCGCGCGCTATCGGTCGAGATGCCCGTGCCCGCATACATCTGCCGGTAGAGCTTGGAAAGGAACATGAAGGCGATTCTGGATCTCAGATTCGGCGTGCATGAGGATCTCTGCCAGATAGCGCTCCAGTTATAAAACCTGTCCCAAACTTTTTGTGTCCGCTCGCGAATCTCATCCGAACTCATGGTCGGATGCGGCGTAAACATCTTGGGCCTGACTTCGATGGGAATCAGCCAGTAGCGCGTGATCGGCACATCGCCCACCATGGTCGGATTCTGCGCCTGCTCTTTCTCCCAGCGCCCAAAATCCACCGTCCCCGGAAACGGCGTCATCATCACGAACTGCGCAAACGTGACGCCCGCCTTCAGCGCCATGGCCACCGTGGCGTCAAAGGTCACGGGCCTGTCGGTGGGCAGCCCGAAGATGAACGAACCCAGCACATGAACCCCGTGCTTCTTGAACGTCTGCAACTGCTTGGCCAGCGCCTCGCCCGAGTAGTTCCAGTCCTTGAATACCGCTTTAAGCCCCTCCGGCGTAACCGCCTCAACCCCCACCAGGGCGCCCTTGATGTTGGCCCTGCGCATCGCATCCAGATACTCGCCGTCTTCGCCCGCCTCCATCGTCATCTGCGTAAAGAAGACCATGTCTTTCGGCAGCTTGGCCAGCTCTTCCATCAGTTGGAAGCGTTCGGCGCGAATCGCCGTCAGCTCTTCCAGCTTGGCCGTATTGTTCTGCTCGCGGGCCAGGCGCAGATCGGTGAAGGTGACCGGATAGAAGTTGTCGTCGGCCAGTGCAATAAAGCGAAAACCGAGCCTTCGCAGCGCCACAATCTCGTCAACCACGCTTTGAAACTTCCTTTGCCGCGGCTTCTGCCCATCTGTCCGCCATACGCTGCAAAAGGAACAGTGCTTCGGGCATCCGCGAATGGTCTGCACCGAGGCCCACATATATTTTGCGGGGTCCATCAGATCCCAGCGCGCCGCCAGAAACTCGCCGCCGCCAATCCGCCCGCCCTCGTAGATTCTCTCCGGCTTGCCCGCCATGCAATCTGTAACCGCCTTACCCCAGGCAATATCGCCGTCCCCTGTCACCACCGCGTGCGCCTGCCCCCGCTCCAACGCCTCTTCGGGAAAGAGCGTGGCGTGAATGCCGCCATAGATCACCCATGCGCCCCTGGCGCGCGCCATTCTGCCCACCTGATAGCCGCGCAATGCATTGCCCGTATGGACGCTGATGCCCACAATGTCGCCTGGCTGAATGTTCTCCGGCACAATCTGTTCCAAAGACTCATCGACAAGGATGGGATCTCCCGCCGCGCGTGGCGTCGCTGCCGCAAGCACAAACAACCATCGCGGTGTGATCACCGCCGTGCCGAATGAATTGTCGCTTGGATTGACAAGATGAACGCTCAACCGATCCAACCTTTCCCGATTCAAAGACGCTGGGTGAGAGTGCGCAAAGTGCAACTTTGGCGGCCTGAGGAAGCGTCGTCGAGGAAGGGGGACGGAATTCCTGCGTATGTCCCTGTTCTGATGGGCGGCAAGGGGTTTTCCGCACAACAGGCAGTCTCGATACTACACTTGCAGACTTGCTTTTGGTTGACGTGGTCAATATTGACCAGTTTTTGAGATTGTCCTGCTTTTTATCGATGGAGCCTCTTGCAAAATTTTCTTCGGTTAGCTGATATGCGTCAGGGCACGACTTCAGTCGTGCCGCAAAGAGCCCATTCCGATTCCGGCTTTAGCCGCTGCGCAATTGCAAACAACTGAAAACAAAGAGACGTAGGGGCTAAACCCAACTTCTTCTCGCTGAACTAGACAAGCTCAGGGCAGGCTAGAAGACGTGCCCTGACGCTTCTTGCAATCTGCATGGAATTTTGCATGTGGCTCGATGTAAATCAATTGGCTTCAGGCGCCTGACTCACCCCACCCGGCTGCATTCCTCGACCGGAATTGCAACCTGCTCGACGATCTCCAGCCCAAAACCTTCCAGCGCCGGAATGTGCATCGGCGTATTCGACAGCAGGCGGATGCGCCGGATGCCCAGGTCCGACAGAATCTGCCCACCCAGCCCAATCGCTCTCAGAATCCGCCCGCTCCGTGCCTGTTGTCCTTCGCGTACGCGCAGTTCCTGGTGCAGAATCAGCCGCCCGCCCTCCGCGTCGGAGGTGGCAGCCAAAGCCGCGGCACTGCCGGGCTCGGACGCGCTCGCCGCCGCCGCGTGGCCAATCTCAAAGCCTCGCGAGGTGTTGTGCAGGTACAGGATGGCGCCGCAACCCTCCTCGGCGATGATGCGCATCGAGTGATCCAGCGTCTCGCGGCAGCGGCAGTCGGCGGCAAAGACGTCGCCCGCCGTGCAGCGTGTGTGAACGCGCACCAGCACGGCGTGCTCGCACGGCTGCCGCAACTCCGCCTCGCCGCCCACCAGGCCCGAATCGCCGGGCAAACGGCCGACAGCAGGTCCGGTCGTGAAGGCCGGGCATCCGGCGCAGAGATCGCCGCGCACCAGTGCAATGTGGCTTTCTCCACCGTTCACCTCGCTCTCGTAGGCGATCATGCGAAACTCGCCCCACCGCGTCTGTATGCGGCTCTCACCGGCGCGCACAATATACCGCTCGTTGCGCAGCCGGTAGCGAATCAGCTCCGCCACGGTCAGAATCGTAAGCCCGTGTTCCTTGCAGAAGGGAATCAGGTCCGGTATCCGCGCCATCTCCCCGTCGTCCCGCATGATCTCGCAGATCACACCCGAAGGGTCCAGTCCCGCCAGCCTCGCCAGATCGACCGAGGCCTCCGTCTGCCCCGCCCGCACCAGCACCCCGCCCTTGCGCGCCCGCAGCGGGAAGATGTGGCCGGGCCGCGCCAGGTCGGTATAGTTCGAGCCGGCATCAATCGCGGTGCGAATCGTATGCGCCCGGTCCGCCGCCGAGATCCCTGTCGTGACCCCTTCGCGCGCCTCGATCGTCTCGGTAAACGCCGTGCCGAACCGCGACGAATTCTGCTGCGTCATCGGGAACAGCCGCAGATGGTCGGCCCGCTCCTCGGTCAGCGTCAGGCAGATCAGGCCACGGCCGTAGCGGGCCATGAAGTTGATCGCTTCCGGCGTCACAAACTCCGCCGCCAGGGTCAGATCGCCCTCGTTCTCGCGGTCCTCGTCATCGACAACGACGACCATGCGCCCCGCGCGTATCTCGGCCAATGCGCCGGGAACATCGGTAAAGGGAGCCTCGAAGGTGCGTGCGGTATCCGGCATGGCGACACCCCTATTCTCGCCCATAACAGCCGCAAACAGCAAAAGCGCCGCCCAAGGGCGGCGCTTTTGCTGGAAACACGCAGAAGTAATGCAGCTTACAATGCCGATTCGATCTCAAAACCCCACGCTTCGAGCAGAGCCTCCGGAATATACTTGGAATTCTTGTTCCTGCGAGCCCACTCCCGCAGACGGGTGGACCGGATGTACTGGTCCGGGTTGAGCCTGAACTCCTTCACTATCTGTTCGAAGGAGGTCACAGTGGGTATGACCGGGCCAATGGGCTCCGGCTTTCCCCAATTCGGATTTCCACGACGCTTTGCCATTGATTTGGTGTCCTCAGAAAGAGTGAATTACCTTTACATCCTGGACCATGGCCGGGAGGCTCCTGTCGGTCCGGACGACATATTACGTTCTTATTTTACGGATTTTTTCTTCAAAAATCAATAGCAAAATTGCACAAGTTTAAGAACAATTGCAATCTCGGATTTAGCCAGTGACCCATCTTAAGTAGCTCTTTCGCAATAGATTATCCGCTCCTCCCGTCGTTTCGCGGCAAAAACTCGCCTGCCTATTTGGTTGTGCAAAACTTACTCCATCGCCGCCGGCGGTCGAGGGATACTGATCGGTCAACGTTCTGGCTAGTCCGGATCGCCGCTCTTCTATGTGCCGCCGCGGATGCAGAGCGGCGGCACTGGTCATGCACGCCAGCCCCGGTATCGAGCGGCAACTTTCATTTCGCCAGCTTGTCGAGATCCAGATTCAGTTTGAGAACGTTGACGCGGGCTTCGCCCAGAAGGCCGAGTTGCCGAGCTGTGATGTCCTGCTCGATCAGCTTGTTGACGCTCTCTTCGCTCAGGCTGCGGGCTTTGGCGACGCGCGGGGCCTGATAGTAAGCATTGTCGGGGGTGATGTCGGGATCGAGTCCGGAGGCGGAGGTCGTCACCATGTCGATCGGCACCGGCTTGCCGGGGTTCGCTGCCGCCAGCTTGTCAATGTCGCCCTGGATGCGCGTGACCAGAGTCTTGTTGGATTGGGCCAGGTTCGTGCCGCCGGAGGCCGTGGCGTCATAGCCGTTGCCCGCCGCTGAAGGACGCGGATGGAAGTATCGGTCGCTGGTGAAGCTCTGGGCCAGCAACTCGGAGCCGATGACCGTGCCGTCTTTGAGTTGAATGAGGCTTCCTCCGGCCTGGTGCGGGAAGACCAAGCTGGCGATGCCGGTGACCAGCAGCGGATAGCCCAGGCCCAGCAGCGCCGTACTAATGAGGGTGAAGAGGATCGATGTCTTCCAGACGGAATGCATTTTCTTTCTCCTTGCGGGGCAGCGCCCTTCGTATTACGCCAGATGCACAGCGACCAGCACCATGTCGATAGCCTTGATACCAATGAATGGTATGACGATGCCCCCAAAGCCGTAGATGAGCAGGTTGTTGCGCAGCAGCACATCGGCCGCCTTGGGCTCGTACTTGACGCCTTTCAGAGCTAGCGGAATCAGCGCGACGATAATAATCGCGTTGAAAATGACCGCCGAGAGAATGGCCGATGTGGGCCCGTGGTAGACATTGCCGAGATCGTAGCCCAGATGCATGATGTTGAGCACTCCCAGTACCGGAAAGACCCCGGCAAACATCGCCGGGATGATGGCGAAGTACTTGGCCACGTCGTTGGCGATGGAAAAGGTGGTCAGCGCTCCCCGTGTCATCAAAAGCTGCTTGCCGATCTCCACGATCTCGATCAGCTTGGTGGGGTTCGAATCCAGATCCACCATGTTGCCGGCCTCTTTTGCCGCCTGCGTGCCGGAGTTCATCGCCACGCCCACGTCGGCCTGAGCCAGCGCGGGGGCGTCGTTGGTGCCGTCGCCGGTCATGGCCACCAGCTTGCCCTTGGCCTGCTCGCGCTTGATCAGGTCCATCTTGTCCTTGGGCTTGGCCTCGGCCAGAAAATCGTCCACGCCGGCCTCGCGGGCGATCACCGCCGCGGTCAGCGGGTTGTCGCCGGTGATCATGATGGTGCGAATTCCCATCGCCCGCAGCCGTGCCAGCCGCTCCTTGAGGCCGCCCTTGACAATGTCCTTCAAGTGGATGACGCCCAGGGCGGACGAGTTCTCGGCAACCACCAGCGGCGTCCCACCCATGCGGGCGACCTCTTCGACGGCGTCGCGCACCTTCTTAGGCAGCGACGATCCCTGCTCTTCGAGAAAGCGCGCTATGGCGTCCACCGAGCCTTTGCGGATGCGTGTGCCGGGCAGGTTGACGCCGCTCATGCGGGTCTGCGCGGTGAAGGGTACGAACTCGGCGTGAATGCCCGCCAGATCGCGCCCGCGCAGGTTGTATTTCTCTTTTGCCAGCACAACAATCGACCGGCCCTCCGGGGTCTCATCCGAGAGCGAAGAGAGTTGCGCCGCGTCGGCCAGCCGCTCCGCGCTCACATCGGGAGCGGGAATGAACTCGGTGGCCTGGCGGTTGCCCAGGGTGATGGTGCCGGTCTTGTCGAGCAGAAGCGTGTTCACGTCCCCGGCGGCCTCAACGGCGCGCCCGCTCATGGCCAGCACGTTGTATTGCACCAGTCGGTCCATGCCGGCGATGCCGATTGCCGACAGAAGCCCTCCGATCGTGGTCGGAATAAGGCAGACCAGCAGCGAAACCAGCACGAAAACGGTCTGCGGAGCTTGGGCGTACATGGCGAAAGGCTGGAGCGTGACCACGGCGAGCAGGAAGACAATCGTGAGACCAGACAGCAGGATGCTCAGCGCGATCTCGTTCGGCGTCTTCTGCCGGGTCGCGCCCTCGACCAGCGCGATCATGCGGTCCAGGAAAGTCTCGCCGGGGTTGGAGGTGATGCGAACCTTGATCCAGTCCGAAAGCACCTTTGTTCCGCCGGTCACGGCTGAGCG
>JBEKPI010000081.1:0-14738 GCA_049520855.1 Occallatibacter sp. | reverse complement strand
CGCTTCCAACGTGATCGGCAATATTGAGACCTTCAGCCTCACCGAAGCGTTCTACGGCCGCGCCGAGGCAGGCTATACGCGCAGCGTTCATCAGTTTGGCAACAGCGGGACGGGCGCCACTGTGCTGGCCAATGCGGTGTTGGGATCCACATCGTCGGCCAGCGCGGCGCCGGTCATGCCGGATTTTAGCCAGCTTTGGAACGCGAGCGGCATGAATGTCTTTCACGGCAAGGTGGTCGGGATCAAGGACGGGCAGTTCGGTCCCTGGACACCCGGCGTGGCGGTCGGCGGCGTGGTGCGCACCGGCGACAAGTTTGTCACTGGCGAGGCGGGCCCGATTGCCGTCGGATTCTACGATCTATACTGCATTAACAACCCCTCTCAGTGCACCCCGGTGCCCATTCCGGCTGCCAAGGCCTACACCAATGGCGACATCTACATAGCCGTCACCAAGACCTGGGCCAAGAAGCCGGTACCTTTTCTGGCGAACCTCGGCTGGAAAGCCACCAATGCCACCATCTTCGGCATCGGCGGCCAAAGCACGCGCTTTGGCGGACGGCTCTTCGGCGGCCTGGGCATTCCGCTGCCTCTCGGCCACGGAATCGTGGCCGTACCCTCGGCGGGCTTCACGCAGGAGCCGGGCTCATCGAAGGGCCTGGGCCCCAACCCTCCCAACGGCATCCCTTTCGTGGCCGGCAAGGCTGACCTGCCAACAACGATGGATTACGCGGTGCGCGTGACGCAGAAAGACAAGCCGCACTTCGCCTTCGATATCGGCATCGGCCAGGTTGCGGGAAATATCGGATCGATCCCGTCGCCAACATACCTGCCTTCGCCCTATCCGGCGGTCGTCTACATCCCCGTGAACCTCCAGGCGCGCAAGGTCGTCGGCATGGGGATCAGTTACCGCTACTGATCGCGTGATCCTTCAGGAGACTGAAGCAATAAGTCTTCCAGCATGTGCAGTTTTGACCAGATTTGGAAGAGGGCTCGGGGTACTCTGGCATCGACGTACCCAGGCCCTCGCCCCGCACAGGGAAAAATCGATTCGCTCAGCGGAGCGGGCGCCAAAGAACCAGGAGGTTCTTTCCATGCGAATGTTCCGCTCCGCGCGTTGGCTCTTGCTTGCGCTGCTTCTTTCTCTGATTCCCGCTTCTTCATCCTCTCAAATCGTCTTCAGCGTGGGCTTCGCTCCGCCGGTGATGCCGGTCTACGAGCAGCCCATCTGCCCCGAGCCCAACCTGATGTGGACGCCCGGCTACTGGGCTTGGTCCAACGACGACGGGGACTACTATTGGGTGCCCGGCGCCTGGGTTCCGGCTCCCTATCCGGGCCTGCTGTGGACGCCTCCCTACTGGGGCTGGTCCAACGGCCACTATGGCTTTTATAACGGCTATTGGGGCGCTCACGTTGGCTACTACGGCGGCGTGAACTACGGCTTCGGCTACGGCGGCATTGGTTTTGCCGGCGGCGAGTGGCGCGGCGGCAGCTTTGCCTACAACACCGCCGTCGTGCATGTGAATGAGACCGTCATCCACACCACCTACATCGATCGCACGGTTGTGGAGAGGGGCATCGTTGCCAACCCCAATCACGTGGCCTACAACGGAGGGCCGGGCGGAATTCATCA
Source organism: Occallatibacter sp. (assembly GCA_049520855.1). Lineage (GTDB taxonomy): Bacteria > Acidobacteriota > Terriglobia > Terriglobales > Acidobacteriaceae > Telmatobacter. Next base: position 13,108 of record JBEKPI010000081.1, on the reverse strand, counting down.
CGCCGCCAGCCCTGCCGAGCAGGCTGCCCAACACGAGAGGCACGTGGCCCCGACCAGCATCCAGACACAGCACATGGCGGCGGCAAAGGTTGACAGATCCTCCTTCGCCAAGGCCAATGGCGGACATCCGAAGACCCTGGCCGTAGCAAAGCCCCTGACCCCGGCAAAGTCCGCCGCGGCTCCGATGGCAAAGACGGAAGCCAAGACTCCCCCAAAGGCGGAGCCGAAGGCCGCGCCGAAGTCTGAAGCTAAGGCTCCGGTAAAGTCTGCGCCGAGAGTTGAAGCCAAGCCGAAGGCCGAACCGAAAGCCACCGCGCCGAGAGCCGCGCCAAAGGCTGCGCCAAGGCCGGAGTCGCGCCCTGCGCCAGCTTCGCATCCAGCGCCTCATACAGCGCCCGCGCCGCGCCCTGCGCCGGCACCCCGCCCTGCACCCGTACCGCGCCCCGCGCCTGCGCCGCACGCCGCTCCAGCGTCCCATCCTGCTGCCGCGCCTAGGGAAGAGTCAAAGCACGAAAACAAGCCAAAGTAAGGCCGCTAACGCGGAGACTGGCTTCCCCTCCACAAAGGCTCACGGTTCGCCGTGGGCCTTTGTGCGTCTTGCGGCCGCCGGCGCGGTCCGGCTGCATCGCACAGTCTGGACTCGCTAAAGGGACAGCGGACGCCCCGCCAGCCCGGCCAGGTTCCTGCTCAGCAGCTAATGGAAGATTTTTTCTCCAGGGATTGCAACTTCCGGTGGTACATGGTGTTCAAATTGGGGTAATCTGTGTGCGTTCCATGTTTTTGGGCCCATTAGCCGGGATGTTTGGGCATGGCCGGGATCTGCGGTTGACTACCCCTGGAGGTTGTTATCGCGAGGGAGAATAACCGCTGGCTTTGCGCGTGCCGGTAAAAAGTGGACCCTAATCTCAAACAACTCACCAGGCTCTGACCCTGCCCAGAGGCAAGTCGATTTTCTCCAATCGGGCAGGCACGAAAGAATCAGGAGGTTTCACTCATGGCATTGTTCCGTTCCGCGCACTGGCTGGTGCTGGCGCTTTTCCTCGGGGCCGCTGCTCAGCAGTTGGCGCTCGCTCAATATCCGATAGGCACCACCCGAACCGGGACTTTTGTTTGGGATGGCGCAAGATGGGTGCCAGCTGAGCAGGCCCCCGCCGCCATGCCTGCTTCTCCGGAAGGTGTCGAGAGTGTCTCGATGGCGCCGCCGGCGATGCCGGTCTATGTGCAGCCCCCCTGCCCGCAACCCGACTTGATTTGGATGCCCGGCTACTGGCGCCACGGCTTTCTCGGCTACTATTGGGTGCCCGGCGCCTGGGTGCCCGCGCCCTATTCCGGCGCGCTGTGGACTCCCGGCTACTGGGGCTGGTCCAATGGCCTCTATTTCTGGCATGAGGGCTACTGGGGCCGTCACATCGGCTACTACGGCGGCGTGAATTACGGCTTCGGCTACGGCGGCATTGGCTTTGCCGGCGGCGAGTGGAGGGGCGGCCATTTCGCCTACAACACCGCGGTCATCAACGTGGATAGGACGGTCATCCACACCACTTACATCGACCGGACGATTGTCGAGAGAAACACGATCGTCAACCCCGGCCACGTGGCCTTCAGCGGAGGCCCCGGAGGCATCCACCACGATCCCGCGCCCGAAGAGCGGCTCGCCGAACACGAACAGCACGCGCCGCCGACCAGCTTCCAGCAGCAGCATATCGAGACCGCCAAGGCGGACAAGACCTCGTACGCCAGCGCCAATGGCGGGCACCCGCACAACGTGACGGCCGCCAAGCCGCTGGGTGAGGAGCCGCACCCGGCGCCGCCTGTGGCGCATCCAGTGTCCGCACCAACTCCCGCGCCAGCGCCGCATCCAGCCCCGGTAGCGCATCCCACACCTGCGCCCACGCCGCATCCAGCGCCAATCGTGCATCCCGAACCGATAGCGCATCCAGCGCCCGAGCCGCATCCCACTCCCCATCCCACTCCCCATCCCGCGCCCAAGCCCGAGCCTAAGCCAAAGCCCGAACCCAAGCCAAAGCCCAAGCCGCAGTAGCAGCGCCAGGGCGCTGCCTTCGCGCCAACCAAACAGGCCCACGGTCCGCCGTGGGCCTGTTTGCGTCAGCAAGCCTGAAGGGAGAATTCCCTCGCTAAAAACGGAAAGAGCCGCCCGGCAACAGGGCAGCTCCTTCCTCAGGGAGAATAGTTCCAACGGAGGCAAAACCATCAGAACTTTCTGGCTGCATAGTAGGGGTAGGGGAAGGGAGTGTCAAGAGTAAATCGAAGGAGAAATAAGCTGTTTACAATCAACGCTATGACAAATATTTTCTGAGAATAGCGCAGAGACGCACTTTGATGTCTATTCGCCTCTTCATCTCGGCTATCGCGGGTATAACCAGAGTGTTTCTTTGGGTTTACTGCCTGTTTCTCAGGGGTTTTGCACATCTGTTAACCCTTCGGGTGCGCCCTCGCAATTCGCCGGCAATAACCTCTCCCCCTCACTCGCGCAGATTGAGGCTGATGAACTCCACATCGTAGACCGAAGACGCCGGTTTGCCGCGCGCAATGCGGTAGAGCGCCCTGAAGCCGCCCAGGAAGATTCCCAGCAAAATGGCGGCGCAGGCGCCGATGAGCACAAGGCCGGCGATCCCCAACAGCAACCTTCCCGTCTTGGCCGTCTCAGACTCGGTCGGCTGAGGGACAGACATCAGATCCGTCTCAAAATGAACCGAGGCCAGCAGCCTGTGGCTTTCATCGGGAACGGCGTCTCCGCTGACCAGCGCCACCAGCGGCCCGCTGCGGCGCACCTCAAGCGAGTCCAGATCGGAATCCGCCAGCGGCTTCGGCCAGGCCGTCTGGGCCTGCTTGCCTGCCTGTTTGGCCGCATGGATGTACTCGCGAATCCTCGTCTCCTGCGCCGCGGCCATCTGCGGCGTGGGATAGTCGATGATGGTCAGCGTGGCCGGGCCGGATCGCAGCGTGTAGTTGGCGGTCACGGCCTCGGCGCCGCGATCGAAGCCCACAAGCTCCGGCGGCAGTACCCCGCCCGCGCCGGCATAGCCCGCCGCTCCCAGAGCATAGTGCGTGGTCTGGCCGTCCAGGGAGGCCTGCGGCAGGTCGGCCATGACGGGAGGCGCCAGCGCATTGCCGCCCTCCGGCGCGGGCAACTCACCGGCCAGCTCGCGCAGCTCCGCGCCCGACATAGGCCCGATGCGCGAGAAATTCGCATCGACCACGGTATTCCCAACCCAAAACAGCACCCGGTTGTGGTTGGATGTAGCGCCCGAGCCGATCTGCTCTTTGGGCCATCCATTCTGGCGGTAAAACGAGTATGCGCCGAAGGCTCCGCTGGCGTCGCGAAAGCGCAACGCGCGCAGGCTCAGCGTCTCGCTGCCGCGCTTGTAGTCGGCCAGCGCGGCGTCGGTAAAGTCGTATTCCTTGAGGGCCGCGGTATTGACGCTGTCGGCCTGTGCGGCGTCGAGCCCCTTCTTCGGCGCGCCCTCCACCACCCATCCGCCAAATGCCTCCGGCAGCAGCGCCTTGGGGACGGGCGGCAGCACCAGATGTGTTGCTCCCTGAGGAGCCGGGGCCTTGGCCGGCGCGGACTGCGCGAAAGCAGAGAGTGCGCCGCCTATCAACGCCGCCGAAAAAACCACAATTGCAATCCAACGCATCCAGACGCTCCTGTCTTCAGGGTACACGTTGGCGCAGCCGCCTGATAGCGCGGGATCCCCTCTTTACTTGGACACTGACCAGGCCGAAAAGGTTCCTGGAGCAGACTTATTGACCGGTTTCTGTATGGAATGTCATCGGTGCGGCAGACGGCGGGTCGAGTATCTCTCCCAGGGCCTGATAGCGTCCGCCGTAGAACGTAATCGCATACTCGCGCACAGCCGTGCTGATGGGCCCGCCCAGGCAGATGCTGGCTAACAGCAGGAAACCGAATGCAATGATTCCGAAGAAGACTTCGAGAGCAACGCCGGCAAACGCCGATGCTCCTGTCGCATCCGCGAATGCCGAGTGAATGCCGTATTCAAACGCCGCGACGACGCCAGCCAGCATAAGCCCCGGAATCAGCAGTACGACAAACAGAGCAATCATCGCGATCACCGGCAGAATCAATCGCAGCAACCCATAGACGAGAAACTGCCGCTGCTCCGCCCGGATGCGCGCCCACACCTCTTCCCACGCCTCGCCAGCCGATGCATCCTCCAGCGCGAAGTGCGGCAGCATCCAGTCGCGCAAGATCACGTCGGCCGCAACTCCAACCAGCAACAGCAGAAGGATGATCGGAATCAAAGGCAATATGAGAGAGAACAATAACCCCATATCTGGCTGGCCGCCGGGTGGAGTCTCATGAAAGAGCCGCCAGAACCCGGCGACGAACGGAATCGAAATCAACCCCACCAACAGCAGAAAGCAAAACCCCACCCCCAGATTCAGCCAGAAGAAGCGCAGCGCCTGCGCTCGATAGAACTCCCACCCCGGCCGAATCTCTTTGGTGTTGTGGATCAGGCAGTGAAAGAAGGCAAACCGCAGCCGCGTGACAAGATAGAAAATCACAACGGACACAATAATCGCCACTATCACCACCGCTACAATTGCCGCAATCCATTGCGGCGGGATGTCGGACGGCGAATAGATCATGGGTCCATGTCCTGACGAATTGCCAGTGTGCGACGCGGAATGGAGATTGCTCCCGATGCCTTCGGTGACGATGGCGACCAGGCCGAGTTTCAGATAAGTTCCCCAACTAAACGGCCTGAAGAGAAAATCCCTGGTGCGTTGAACGGCATGCGAAACGGAATCGGCGGCGGAGATGGGGCGCATATTGGACCTTTCCGTGGAAGACAGCGTAGCACGGAAGTACGCAAGACTCAGGCGCGAAGTTCCCCGGCCGGGTGGGGAATCGCGTTCCACCACTCATCGAAGGCCGCCAGCGAGCGCTCGCACTGCAAGCGATGCCGCTCCTTCTTGTCGCGGATCTTCTTGCGCAGTTCCTCCTCCAGCGGCTCCAGCAGATCGAAGGTCATGTTGGCCGGCTGAAAGTTTTTTGCGTCGGCGTGGGTGATGTAATGCACCAGCGAACCGAGGGCCGATGCGCGCGGCGCGGGCGCGGGTTCTTCGCCGCGCGCCAGGGCCGCCGCATAAATCCCCGCCAGCAGCCCGGTCGCAATCGACTCCGTGTAGCCCTCTACGCCCGATAACTGCCCGGCAAGCAGGATCCTCGGCGAGCATTTGAGCCGCAGAGTTTCGTCGAGCAAGACCGGGGCGCAGACGTAGGTGTTGCGATGAATCTGGCCGTAGCGCAGGAAGCGCGCATTCTCTAGGCCGGGAATCAGCCGCAGCACCCGCGCCTGTTCGCCAAACTTCAGGTGGTTCTGGAAGCCGACCAGGTTATAGCTGTCGGCGCGCAGGTTCTCCTTGCGCAACTGCACCACGGCCCAGGGCGTCTTGCCGGTGCGCGGGTCGCGCAGTCCCACGGGCTTCATCGGTCCGAATCTCAACGTGTCGCGGCCGCGCCGGGCCAGCACCTCAATCGGCAAGCAGCCCTCGAAGTAATCTAGCTTCTCCCATTCCTTGGCCTCGGCGGCTTCGGCTGCCAGCAGCGCATCCAGAAAGCGGTCGAACTCGGCGCGGTCCATCGGGCAGTTGATGTAATCGGCCGTGCCCTTGTCCCAGCGGGCGGCCATGTAAACCCGCTCCATATCGATGGAGTCGGCCTCGACAATCGGCGAGATCGAGTCGTAGAAGGCGAGATGGCCGGAGCCGGTGACGCGCTCGATCTCGGCGCTCAGCGCGTCCGAGGTCAACGGCCCGGTGGCCAGAATGGTGAGCGCATACTCTTCCCCTGCGGGGTCCAGCCGCGTCACCTCCTCGCGGAAGACGCGAATCCCCGGCTCGGCCGCAATCGCCGCCGCAATCCGCAGCGAAAACTCGACGCGGTCCACCGCCAGCGCGTGGCCCGCCGGCACCGCCGACTCATCCGCAATGCGCAACAGAGCGGAATCTCCCCGTCGCATCTCCTGCTTCAGCAGCCAGGGCGCTGTATTCGGCGATTCGCTTTTCAATGAATTGCTACAGACCAGTTCGCCGAACTCGGTCGTCTGGTGGGCCTGCGTCAGCCGCGGCTTGCCGTCCACCACGGCCCGCATCTCGTAGAGGTCCACAAGGCAGCCGAGCCGAGCCGCGGTCAACGCCGCCTCCGGCCCGGCCAGCCCGCCGCCGATCACGCGAACCACCTGCGGTGGGGCAGCCGCCTTCGGCTCGGAGAACCTAGTGTCTGGCTCACGCTCGCAGGTATCTCGGCACAGGTTCATGGCTGCTGTCCTTCCGCACCGGCCAGCCGCCTCAGCGCCTCGCCGCTCACCCGCACATTCCGCCACTCGTCCAGGAACTCGGCGCCCATCGCTTTATAGAACTCGATGGCCGGCGTATTCCAGTCCAGGACCGCCCATTCCAGGCGCATGCAGCGTTTTTCCATAGCCGCGGCCGCCACCCGTTCGAGCAGCGCCTTGCCGATTCCCAGGCCCCGCAACTCCGGCTCGACGAACAGGTCCTCCAGGTAGATTCCCGGCCGCCCCATCCAGGTCGAGTAGTTGAAAAAGTAGAGCGCAAAGCCGGCGGGGCGGCCATCGTGCTCCGCCATCAGGCAGAAATAAAATGGATTGGTCCCAAACCCGTCCCGTTCCAGGCCGGCCTCCGTCGCCCGCACGGCGTGCGGCTCGCGCTCGTAGGCGGCCAGCGCGCGAATGAATGTAAGAATCTGGGGAACGTCGGCAGGGGTTGCCGGGCGAATCGTGGTTGCCATGGTTTTATTCTAGTGTGGCGAGTCAAAGCTCCTTGAAGAGATCGGGCGTTGGAACAGCGGATACTTCGACCGCGTCGGACGCCCAGCCACCCCAGCGGGCAGAAATCGCCCGCCTGGAACCCCGGCCACGCACCCAATTCCGCTGATACGCGTCGGCCTTGAGACCAATACCAGGGATAGCTTCTTCGTCCCGAGCGTCGGTTAGAATGCTAGAAACGGCATTCCACAAAGCTGCTCCTTTCCTGCAAGATTTCATTCAACTGCTTGAAGATGATTGGATTTGTTGAATCATTCTTGTTTACGAATCAAACGGCAAGAATCTATTGCACGTAGGAGAACATCGGCATGAAGCACCCTGCACAGTTGCTGCGCGAGGAATTGGCTGACAATGCCGTTATCGATCCCTTCCTGGGAGTTTACGACTGCTTTTCCGCTCGCGTCGCCGCGCCTTACTCTAGCAATCTGTTTCTTTCCGGATTCGGTTTCAGCGCCGGGTTTTACGGGCTGCCCGATGAAGGCTATATTGCCTGGGCTGATATGGTGGCCGCCGCATGGAGAATCCGGCAGATACTTCCAGAGCACAAGCTGCTAGTCGATATTGACGATGGATACGTGGACATTCACACGGCGCGGCACGTGGTGAAGCAGCTTGAGCGCGTGGGGACGGCCATGGTGATGCTTGAGGACCAGAGCAGGCCGCTGCGCTGCGGACACGTTGACGGCAAGCAGTTGGTCCCGCTTCCGGCATATATCGACAAGTTGAATTCGGTGCTCGCCGATCGCGAGAGCATCTGCGTCCTGGCCCGGACCGATGCGTCCGGGGATGAAATCTACCGGCGCCTTGAGGCAATGTCGCGGACAGAGGCAGACGTGCTGATGGTCGATGGCATTGACAGCATTGAGGCCCTGACGCGAGCGCGGAACTGCACGAACAAGCCGCTGCTCTACAACCAGATCGCCGGAGGCAAGAGTCCGCAGCTCTCGATAGGGCAATTGAGGGCGCTCGGATTCCGGTTGGTCCAATACTCGACCCCGTTGCTCTTTGCTGCGCAGCAGGCGATGATCGAGGCACTCGATTCCCTCGTCGGCAGCGGTGGCATGCTGCCCCGGAATCCCAGCGGTCCCACCATTGGCGTGGCCGAATGTGTTGCACTTCTGCAGGCCAATAACAACGCGTCTAGTCCAGGCGAGCCGGCAACGCGGAAATGAAAGGGTGCTATGGACTCCAGTTCCAGAAGGACGGTCGCAGCGCTTCTTCGGCCGCCCATGCCGCAAGAAATCCCTCCTGGGGTGCAAAGCTCGATACAGTAATGCCCTGGACCCGGACTGTCTCCTCCGTCAGTCCGAGTTCTGCATGGGAAAGATCCGCGGCCAGGCCAAGCCCGATGCACTTTGCGTAGGCCTCTTTGCGCGTCCATCCGCGCAGAAACGCGCGCCATCTCTCAGCGGGGTCAATGGTTTCGAGGGCGGCCTTCTCGTCAGCAGTGAATATCAATTGCTCCATCCCCGCCTCGTAGCGTTCCGGCCGCAGACATTCAATATCGACGCCTGCCTGAACGCTGCTCGCGATCGCCATGAGGCATAGATTTTCAGAGCGCGACAGGCTGAAAGATACGGCGCGTGCGCCTGCATGGCTTGCGAGGAATGGCTTCCGCATCTCCGGCTGAACGATTGAGATCTGGCGAGGGGGAATTTTCAAATAGCGGGCAAGTATATCCCGCATGGCAATATGAGAAGAGATGTACCGCTGCCTGGCTTGCTCGGAGCGGAACCGCTCGACTCGCGCGCTCTCCTGGCTGCTGAATGTTTCCGGGCAGACGGCTGCCGGCCAAAGCCTGATTCGCCAGAGATGGGTTTCTTCGGGGCCTACGCGCATTCTACGTCCGTGCGGCTCATTCCATAAAGCATCCATGGTTGTTCGCCCTCGGTGCCAACTCCATGCATCGTTTCGCGCTGTTGCCCGGCGAGTGCATCGCTTAGATGCCCAATCAATAGCGTATTGCAGTCAGCGTGGAGGGTTGACCCCTGAAGACGAATCTCCCGCCGTTTTGCGCTGCGCCCCCAAGAGTGCCGCGTCAAGCGCCTTTGCGATTGGAGCCACGCCCGGGCTGCGAAAAATGGAAGTATGATCGCCATCCACAATGAAGGTCGATACTCCGCCCAGAGCTACAGGACGCCAACCCAGCGCCTCATCCCGGTACGGGTCATCGTGCCGTTCTCTTGCGCTGAAGACGAGCAAGTGGCCATCGTAGAGCTTGGGAACATAGTTGTGCGCCGCCAGCAGGCCGGCATCCCTGACTCGATTCTGGACTCCGCCCAGATCTTTCTGTTCTTCGCCGATCTCAGGTTCGTGAGTTTGTTCGGCCGTCCGAATCCAGGCTCCCTGTCTCCTGGTCGCGAACATCGCCATATTCCTTGCCAATCGCAAGAAGATTTTGAAACGGCCCCAGAAGTAGCTGCTCCATTCCCGATGTTTCATGCGTCCCAGAACCTTTATATGATGCAGCAGCCGTCTCAGAGAGAAGCGCGCGTTGAAGAAGAGCAGAGTGGAAAGCGAAAGGAAGCGGCCATAGGCGAGATTGCGCGTATCAATGAGCGCGACCAGGGCGACAGGTTCTCCGAGGGCGCGAAGCCTGAGGGCCATCTGAAAGGCAACCAGGCCGCCGTAACAGCCTCCAGCCAGGTTGTAGGGGCCTTGGGGCTGGACTTTCACGATTTCGCCCACATAACATTCCGCGGCTTCTTCGATACTTGAAAATGGGGCGGACTGGCCGTCAAGTCCGCGTGCTTGCAGGCAATGGAACGGCAGATCGGGCGGCAGGGCCATGGCCAGATCGCGCATGCTAAGCACGTTTCCGCCGGCGCCGTGAACGCAGAAAAGAGGCGGCCGCCGGCTGCCCTCCCGCAATGTAACCAGGTACGACCAATCGGGTTGGCCTTCGTCAAGACTGCGCGCGAACTGCTCGACGGTGGGAGCCTTGAGGATAGCTGCGAGGGACGGCTGGCACTGGGGAAATGCGGCGCGAATCCTGACGATGAGTCGAACCGCATGGAGCGAGTCGCCGCCCATTGCAAAGAAATCGTCGTGGATCCCGGCTCGCGGCACGTGCAAGACTTCCGCCCATATCCGGCAAAGAATCTCCTCCGCGGGATTGCGAGGTTCGACGAAGGAGTTTTCTGGCGCAGTCCGCTCCCCTGTGTGGGCAAGGAGCGCCTTGCGATCGATCTTTCCATTGGGCGACAGTGGAATCCGATCCAGGAAGACGAAAGCATCGGGAACCATGTAATCCGGCAAGGAGCGCTTGAGGCGCCTCCGCAGTTCCGCGGGCTCCAGCGCCGCCTTGCCAGAGAGGACGAGATAGGCGACAAGCTGCTTGTCTCCATCGGCAACCTCGCGGGCGACGGCCACCGCCTGCTCGATCTCCGGCCAGTCCTTCAGCGCCGCCTCGATCTCGCCAGGTTCGATGCGGTAGCCGCGAATCTTGATCTGATGATCGATTCGTCCCAGACATTCGATGTTGCCGTCGGCCTTATAGCGCGCCAGGTCGCCGGTGCGATACATTCTCGCCGCGCCGCCGCGAAAGGGATCGGGCAAAAACTTCTCCGCGGTGAGTTCCGGGCGGTTCAAATAGCCGCGCGCCTGGCCGTGCCCGCCAATGAAGAGTTCGCCTGTGACGCCGATGGGGAGCGGTTGTTGCCGGCCGTCAAGAATGTAGCATTGCGTGTTCGCGATCGGCCCTCCAATTGAGATCGGCTTCTGGCCGCTTGTCACCACGCACCCGGTTGACCAGATGGTTGTCTCTGTCGGGCCGTACAGGTTCCAGACTCGCTTCACCGCGGGAACCAATTGCGCAGCCACTTCTGGCGGCATGGCTTCGCCGCCGCAGACAGCTTGCAGATCCGGCTTGCCGCGCCAGCCAGCCTCAAAGAGAATCCGCCACGTGATCGGAGTTGCCTGAAGAAAAGTGATGCCGTGCCGCTCGATCAGATCGACCAGCGCGTTGCCGTCCATCGCCGACTCGCGGCTGGCCACCACGACCGAAGCTCCGGCCAGCAGCGGCAGCCAGATTTCGAGGCCCGCAATGTCGAAGGAGATTGTCGTAACTGCCAGCAGCCGGTCGCTCTCGCTGAGCTGAAGCCATTCGCGCATGGACCATAGAAAATTGGTCAGCGCTCCGCGCGGGATATGCACCCCTTTGGGCTTGCCGGTCGAGCCGGAGGTGTAAATCAGATAAGCCAGATGCTCCGGCCCTGCCGGCGCTGCAACGTTATCGCGGCTGTTGGCAAGCCAGTTTCGATCTTCGAGCAGGATCGCGGTTCCAGTAAACGCCGAAAGCTTTGTCCGAAGACGCTGCTCGGTGATCAGCAGTTGGGCGTCGCTGTCTTCAAGCATGTGGCGGAGGCGATCGGTGGGCAAGAGCGGATCGAGCGGCAAGTAAGCCGCTCCCGATTTCACGATCGCCAGCATTGCCGCCAGCAAGTCCGCCGATCGCTCGACACACAGGCCGACCAATTGGTCCGGACCCGCGCCGTGCTCGATCAACTCATGAGCCAGTTGGTTGGCCCGCTCATGCAGTTGCCGGTAAGTCAGCCGGTGTTCGCCATCAACCACCGCGACTGCATTGGGTGTGCGCGCCGCCTGTGCTTCCAGCAACGCGGCCAGCGAAGTCTCGCGCGGATAACTCCGCTCCGTTCGGTTCCATCCCGCCAGCCGCTGCTGCTCATCCTCTGTCATCAGCGGGATCATCGCCGCTTCTTGTTCGGGCGACTCAATACCTCTTTGAAGATAGCCTGCCAAGTGGCCCCAAAGACGATCGATGGTGGCTCCGTCGAACAAGTCCGTGTTGAATTCAATCACCGCATCCAGCGCCTCGCCGGATGGAATCAGTTCGATGGTGAGGTCGAGTTTCGAGGTATCGTTGTTGATGTTCTCAATGGATGTCGTCAGGCCATGCAATTCCAGCGTGTGAACAGGCGCGTTCTGGTAGATGAGCATCGCTTGAAACAGCAGAGACCGGCTCGGATCCCGCTCAAGCGCAAGCTCGCGGACGAGCAATTCGAGGGGCAGATCCTGGTGGGCATAGGCTTCCAGCGCCGTCTTTCGCACACGGCGCAGAAGTTCGCGAAAGGTTGGATTGCCCTCCAGGCTTCCCCGCAGAATGACCGCATTCATGAAGAAGCCAACCAGATCCTCAGTCTCGATTCGAGGACGCGCGGCAATCAGCGAGCCGACCAGGAGGTCGCTCTGGCCGGAATAGCGCGCCAATACGCCATAGAAGGCAGCGAGCGCGGCCATGAAAGGCGTGACATTTTCCCGCAGGCAGAACTCCTGGAGTGCCGATGAGAGCGAAGCGGAGACCGAGTACCTCCGTGAAGCGCCGCAAAATGTCTGCTTGGATGGACGCGGCCGATCCGCCGGCAACCGCAGTGCGAAGGAACTTCCCTCAACCTGCTTCTTCCAGTATGCGATCAGGCGTTTTCCTTCGGGGCCGGCCATTCGGCTGCGCTGCCACCGCGCGAAGTCGGAAAATGCAATCGGAAGGGCCGGCAATTGCGCTGCGGCGCCTGAGACCTCTGCGTTGTAAAACGCTGAAAAATCCCTGAATAATATCCCCAGCGACCAGCCGTCCAATGCCACGTGATGCATGGTCAGTTGCAAGACGTGCTCGGATGAGCCAAGCTTGTACACAATAGCCCGAATCGGCAAATCCTCACCCAGAACAATCGGCCTATTTGCTTCCGCGCGCAGTGCTTTGGCGAGCAACTCTCCCCGCTCGTCCGCGGCAATCGTGCTGAAATCGGTGAATGTCAGCGGGAATTCATCGACCGTTGCGAGTTTAAGCTGCAACCGGCCGTCCGCGCTCATCAGGTACCGGGTGCGAAGTGTTTCGTGACGATCCACCAGGGCGCCCAGCGCATTCTTCAGCGCGGCTGCGTCAAGCCTGCCACTCAGTTGCAGTGAAAAGCAGACATTGTATTGGGCTGTGCCGCTCTCGATCTGCTCCATCGCCCACACAATCTCTTGCCCGAAAGATGGCACGAGAATGTCGCCGCCGCCGCGCGCCAGCGGCTCTTCATGCGCATTTGCGGCAGAGGCCTGGGCCAGCCTGGCCTCGAAGAGTACTCGCTTCTCTGGGGACAGATTCGCGATTCGCTGAGCAATATCCGTCATCGGCTTCTACTTGCCTTCCGCCTTCAATGCAGGCATTGCTTCGATCTCATCGAGGATGCGCGCGAGATCCGCGTCGCTGTGCGCCGCGGCGCGCATCTCTTCAATTGCCTTCGCCAGCGACTGAATCGTTGGGTTCTGGA
>JBEKPI010000080.1:0-14741 GCA_049520855.1 Occallatibacter sp. | reverse complement strand
GGCGGGAGACGCCGGCTCCGCGGGATGCGACAATTTCGACACTGAGAACGTTGCCACGCAGGGCCTGGCCGTCAATGGCCTCGCTTCCACGCCCTACAACATCGCCGTCGGCGGCACCGACTTCGACATTCTGTACAGCAACTTCCCCACTAGCTTTACTACTTATGTTGACGTCACCAACACGCTGCCCAACCTGCGCAGCGCGCTCGGCTACATTCCCGAAGAACCTTGGAATGACTCCACTTTTCCCAATACCGGCATTGCATTGAATGAGCCTCTGTCAGCTTTCACTGGAAGCGCAACCGACAACGAAATCGTCGCTGGCGGCGGCGGCATTAGTTCGGTCTATCCTGTGCCAGCGTGGCAAGCCAGCGTTGCGTCGGGCAATGGACGCAACCTGCCCGATGTCTCCTTCCTGGCTGGCACCGCATTCTACGGCGCGCTCTGGAGCATCTGCACCGATCACGACCCGTCTGGATATGCGGACTGCGCCTCTGGCTCGACAGGCAGCAACTTCTATCTGACCGGCGTTGGCGGCACATCCGCAGCGGCGCCCGCCTTTGCCGGCATGTTGGCCTTGGTGAAGCAGATGACGGGCACGCGGCTCGGCCAGGCCGACTACGTCCTTTACGATCTTGCCAAGAGTGAGTATTCGACCGTCTTCCATGACGTAACTACCGGCGACAATTCGGTCAACTGCGAAGCGGGCAGTGGAGGATGCAGCGAAAATACCTCCGGCTACTACTTTATGACCGGCTATAACGCAACCGCCGGATACGACCTGGCGAGCGGCCTGGGCAGCGTGAACGCGAGCCAAATGGCGACGAAGTGGGCCAGCGCCGGCTTCGCCTCCACCAATTCTTCCCTCCAGCTCAATGGCGCGACCACCCCCCTCAGCATTACTCACGGCCAAAGCGTTGACGTAAACGCAACCGTAACCAGCGGCTCGGGTACACCGTCGGGCGACATCGCCCTGGTTGATAGCCTCAGCCCCTCAATCCTGCCCAACAGCGAAGGCATCGCCGACTTCACGCTCTCAGGCGGATCGGTTTCCGGCACAACCACATTCCTTCCCGGCGGCTCGTATAAGGTCTCGGCTCACTACGGAGGCAGCAGCGCCTTCGCCCAGAGCGACTCCAACGCAATCGCGGTCACAGTCGCTCCCGAGAGCAGTACAACAACTCTCAAGGTTGTAGGGTATTCCGACCCGGCAACTGGCCAGGCAGCAACCACTCCTTACTACGGCTTCAACTACGTGCTCGAAGCGCAGCCTTACGGCAACAGCGCGTCGGCCGCAAACCCGAACGGAGCTGCTACAGGCACAATCACCTTCAAGAGCGGCGGCACGACATTCGGCTCTGCGGCGATTAACAGCAACGGCGTGGCCGAGCTGCAAACCGCATTGCTCCCCGTCGGCAGTGACAGCCTCACTGCGGTCTTCCCCGGTGACGCCAGCTTTCTGGCCAGCACCAGTTCGCCAGTGGCCTTCGACGTCACCCCCGGAGTCACTTATCTTCAAGTGACAGCCGCTGCGTACAGCGCCCTTTATGGCGATTCCGAAACTTTAACGGCAAGCTTCGTCAATCTGGACAGCAACGGTTTAGCTCCAACAGGCACCATCACGTTTATGAGCGGCACAACGACGCTTGGGTCGGCTCCCGCGACCGGGACGGCAGGCACCTCTTCTGCCCTGGCGACCGCCTCAGCCACATTTACGACCACGAGCTTGCCCCGAGGAGTGGACTATGTGACTGGAACCTATAGCGGCGACACAAATTACTCGGCATCTGCTGCTTCGCCTTCCATTGCGGTGGTTGTCAACGGAGACATAACAGCGATGACGGTGGTGCCAGCCTCCAATCCGATCAGGGTCAACCAGTCATTACTGGTCACGGTCACATTGCCACCATCCGGAAGCCAGCCGACACCGACCGGAACTGTGATAGTCACAGTAATGCAGTCGGACTACCAAATTGTCTATACCGCGCCCACCGTTCAAGCAGTCAACGGGTCCGCCACTGTAACCATTCCAGCCAATTCGTTACCTCTCGGCGCCCTGACACTTTCCGCGGTCTACAGCGGAGATTCAATCTATTCCGGCAATTCCAGCTCAGCTCCTATCCAGGTGAATTCCTCCGGCACAATCGTCCCGACAGTGACGCTGACCCTCCCTTCGACACCCGTAAGTAATTCGTTCCCGGTCACCATTGCCGTAACCGGTCCCAGCGGAGACCCGGTCCCGACTGGTACAGTGACCATCACGACGGGAACGTGCTGTATGGCCTGGACGTTAACCAACGGGTCAGTTAGCTTTAGCTACGGCTTCGGATTGGCACCCGGCCCAGACAGTCTGACTGCCACCTACCTTGGTGACTCGAACTACACAAGCGGAGTCGCTACGGGAACTGTGACCGGCATGGCGGGGCCAACAATCACCTTCGCTCCCTCCTACCCAACTATCGCCGTAAGTCAGCCCTTTAGTTTGACCGTCAGGGTCGCCACCATCGCACCGCTCCCCGCGCCGACTGGCACAATTACTGTTTCGAGCGGAGCTTACACATCGTCGCCCGTTCAGCTGACCGCCGGATCAGCTACCCTCACGATCCCAGCCAACTCGCTGGCCGTCGGAGACGACTTCCTCACTGCCTCCTATGGCGGCGACTCAAACTACACTGCCGGCAGCAACGCTGATCCCGCCTTTGTGATTGCCGTTTCCAATCCCAGTTTTTTCATCGCCCCGGCGAATGTGACGGTTGTGCCCGGCTCGACTAGCAACAACCTCTTTGGAATCAACATAACTCCGACAGGAGGCTTCCTCGGCAGCGTGACGCTGACCGCCGCAATCACTTCCAGTCCAGCTGGCGCAGTAGATCCACCCACACTGAGCTTCGGTTCAACGAGTCCGGTGACCATCGCGGACACCAACACTGTGACAGCTATGCTCACCATCTCCACCACGGCAGCCACCAGCGCCGCGCTGGTCCATCCCAAGCACACAGGAGTTCCATGGTATGCAGCCGGCGGCGCGACGCTGGCCTGCCTGTTGCTCTTCGGCATCCCGGCGCGCCGGCGTAGCTGGCGGACGATACTTGGCCTATTTACCCTCCTGGTCTTCCTCACAGGCGGCGTATTGAGTTGCGGCGGTGGTGGGGGCGGTGGAGGTGGGGGCGGAGGAGGCGGTGGCGGCAATCCCGGCACCACGGCGGGAGCCTACACCATCACCGTAACCGGCACGTCAGGCTCGACCACGGCAACCGGCATAGTCAACCTCACAGTGCAATAGCACGCAAACTCGCGGCGGGTGGCGCTGTTCCCCACCCATGAAAATGGGTCTCCCATAGCCTGTACTGAGCGAAGTCGAAGTATCCAGATTCTCGGACATGGGAGACCACGAACCCCGCCAGCGTTTCTCTGATCTCTGACCCCTGATCTCTGTCGAGAAACCATGAACCTCAACCCGCACATAACAAAGAATCTAAATCCGCCATCCCCTTTTGCAGATAATTAACTCCCGTTGGCGCACAATAAAAGTAGTCAGCAAAACGGGCCTTACTGATCCCTGTTCCCTGATCCCTGATCCCTGTTCTCCGAAAGGACGCCATGGGCAACATAAACCTTACCATCGCCGCCGTCCCCCGCGAGCCCAAACAGGCCAGCCGGAAGGCCAAAAAGTTTACTAGATAATTAATACCCCCCACCCCCCCTATATTTATTTTCAAAACCTTGCGGATAATTATTTGGTTAACAGATAGTACATTCATACCGAACAAGTTAACCAGCTTTTCCTGAAAAGCGGCGGATTTCGGCGGTTTTCGCGCTGGGTTTTTCAGGATCGGTTACGGCAGCGGCATCTGCGCCCGCATGGCGGTGATCTCGGCGTGTGTCGCGTCGGCGGCGGCGCGGCGATCGGGATACACGCGCGGCTCTCCAAAACGCACCCTGGCGGAGAAGCCGGCAGTGCCCAGCGCCTTCATCAAGTGGGTCAGAAAAAGCGCGTCGCCATACCAGCACAACTCCCGCTCCGGGGCGCCGTCCTCGATCACATAGCGAATGGCGGCGGCGGTAATCGGCGCTTGAGCCGAAGTGGCCGGCTCGATGAGCCGCGAGTGGAAGCGCAGCACATGGCTGCCGTCGGTGCTCGTGCCCTCGGGAAACAGCAGCACGGGAATCGGCAGCTTGAGCCTTTCCGCAATCTGATTGGCCACCGAGTTGGCGCTGGCCCGGCTCGACCGGTCGAGGAAGATGGTGCCTCCCACGCGCGCCGACTCGCCAAAGATGGGCCAGCCGCCAATCTCCATCTTGGCGACAAAGAAACAGGGCACGGCCGCCGACAGAATCAGCACATCGAGGTAGCTGAGGTGGTTGGCCACGACCAGTCCATGCGTGGGCGGAGCGCCTTCCACGCGGTAACGGATGTCAGCTCCGGCGAGAATCGCGCGGCAGGTTCGCTGAACCCACAGGGCGCGTTCCTCCATCGTAAGTGGGCCGCGCATCCGGCGGAGCCAGAAGCGGAGAATCCCGAGGGCCAGAGCCAACCCCAGCGCCACAGCGCGCCGGACCGCGCGAAAGCTCAACTTGTCAGCGGAGCCAGAAAGCGATTGCGCGCCGAGGGCGCGATCGATCTCAGATCGAGCAGAGTCAGGAAATCGATGGTCCCAAAATCCCGGTCCCAGGCCGGCGGTCCGCAGATGCGCGCCCCGATGGCCACATAGGTCTTCAGCAGCTTGGGTATCTTGACCTCGCATGGGGGCGCATTGTCGAACGCCGGGTCTTCTGGCTGGGGCGACGGCTGTGCATCTCGGCCCCCTGGCTCGCTGGGACACGCATACGCGCTGGCCGGCTCCGTCTCAAACTCGGGAGGAACCCGGTAGCGCTCTAGCTGGCGATATACCCGCCAGCCCTCAGCCGGATCTTTTGAGTTCAACGATGAGCAGCCAATCAAGTAACGCAGCCCCATCTCCGAAGCATACTGCGCGATCCCCCTCCACAACAACGTCAGCACCTCCGGGGTTCGATGCTCGCGATCGATCGAGGCGCGGCCCAGCTCCAGAATGTCCGCCCGCAGCGGCTCATAGGGGACAAAACTGAACTCCTGCTCGGAGTAATATCCCAGGCAGTCCGCGGCGGTTGCGCCGGACTGCATCCGGTAAGTGCCCACAATGCGCCGGGCGGGATTGGCTTCCAGTCTATCCTCTACCAGCAGGTGTTCGCAGAATCGGTCGAACCGGTCCGCATCCAATCCCGTCTTGTAGGAACTCGCCAACCCCTCGCCCAGCTCGATGTTAAACACCTTGAAGCGCAGCCGGCAGGCGGCATCGCGATCTTCCCGGCTCTCGGCCAGACGCAGCCGATAGCGGCCAACCTCCGCGTGAATGTGAGGCTTTTTCCTCGCCGGGGGCCTGGATGAAATAAGAGTGGAATAGGAAAGTTCCACCAGAGAAGTGGAACCGGCTGCCAGTTTCAGCGGAACCTTTTGCCGAACGTGCGCGATCACAGCAACAGTATCCGCCGGAGATTGTCAAAGGACCGTCAAGCCCCGGCGAATACCGTGCAAATACTTTGTTCAACCTGTAACTCGGCAGTAACGCAGAGGGCTCTCCGCAGTGGGAGAGCCCTCGTGCCCGCAGTTACCGAATTGGCTGGAAGTTAGCTGCAACCGCCAGCGCTTGCATCAGGCTGATGCTAATTCGTGTAGATCCGCACGTAGTCCACCTGGACCTGCGAGGGGAATACGGTCGTGCTATTCGGTGCGCCGGGCCAGTCGCCGCCGACAGCCAAATTCATGATGACAAACTGCGGACCCTGATCGAAGGGCCAGGTGCCGGACATTGTGCTGGCATCGAATGTGGCATACACATTCGCCGGAATCGTCGGATCGTCCACATAGTACTGAATCTGTCCCTTGGTCCAGATCATCCCATACGAGTGCCAGGCCGCCGCGGAAAAGCCCGCCGGATGATACTGAATGCCGCCGCTCAGATTGTTCGCTCCATGAACCGACCCTTGCACCCAGTCGAAACCCTCGTTCTGTGGATCGCTTCCGTTGACGTGCTCCATAATGTCGGCTTCGCCGCAGGCCGGCCAATTGATGCTGACGATGTTGTCGCCGAGCATCCAGAAGGCCGGCCACATGCCCTGCGATTCGGGCAGCATCATGTGCGCCTCGATGCGGCCGTACTGGAAGCTGAACAGGCCTTCGGTCTTCATCCGCGCCGAGGTGTAAACCCCGGCCGAGGGATTCCGCGCCACAATGTGCAGAATGCCGCTGGTGTCCGCGTAGGCGTTGGGATTCGCCGGATCGCACGACGAGATTGAAGAACCCCAGGCGCAATACGTCTCCAACTCGTTGTTGCCGCAGCAATCGGTCCCCGTGTCGTAGGTCCATGTGGCTGGATTAGGCTGCGCGTTGGCGCCTGTAGAATTCGTGAACTCATCGCTCCACACCAGCGTTCCAGGGGCGATGTTGGGCGTGAAGCTCTTGCTGGTCACGCTGCTGTTCAGATAACCCGACGCCCCGGCAAGAGCATTGACCGTCAGGTTCGAGGCCACCAGAAACGGCGCGGAGTAGATTTGCGAAGTGTTCGTCGGGGCCGAGCCATCCAGGGTGTAGTAGATCGTGGCCCCGGGGGTCGTAGTGGCCAGACTCGCGATCACCGCGCCGTTTTGTGCCGCAGTGGTGGCAATCGTAGGCGCCACCGCCGGGGTATCCGGCGGAGGAGGCGTGCCGCCCCCGCCCCCGCCGCATCCGCTTAACAATCCATCCAACAAAAGAATCCCTGTACACATCGCCGCAAATGCCCGCATCTCAATCCTCCAGTTTGGGCGGGGAGCACACGTTTCTTCTCTTCCCGTCGCAAATCCTAATTCTAAATCAAAAGGGTAATCCCCCGCTCTGCCGGAGGATTATCCCAGGGCAATTGCATGAACGCAAGATAATCCCTTCACAGTCCAGCAGGTATTACGTTTCACAAGCGGACGGTTTCCAGAGAGGGATTTTGCGTGTAAGTCATTTTTTATGAATGGCTTCTCGATTACCTAAAGAATTACCTGCAAGGTTTTGAAAATATTTAGGGGGGGTAGGGGGGGCCTTTCGGTGGTATGGACCGGATCGCCCCAGACGGCCAACCCAACTTCAGGGTAACAGAGATGCCGGAAATAATCTGCAAATCAGGTTCATGCGATTGCCCTGAGGATTACCCAAAGTTTGCCAGTTCCAGGAGAATGTCCTGGTTTTGCTTTTGTCGTTTTTGCTGTTGCTTTCAAACAGTTGCGAAAAGGCCCCTTTGAGGGGCCTTTTCGCAACCGCAAAGCCTCCGGCACTGCCGGAGGATACTTAACTCTAATTCGCGTAAATCCGCACGTAGTCCACCTGGATCTCCGATGGGAACACGGTCGTGTTATCCGGCGAGCCGGGCCAGTCTCCGCCGACAGCCAGGTTCAAGATCACGAACTGCGGACCCTGATCGAAGGGCCAGGTTCCGGCCGAGGTGCTGGCATCGAAGGTTTCATAGATGGTGGCCGGATCGTCCACATAATACTGAATCTGCCCCTTGGTCCAGATCATGCCGTAGGTGTGCCACGCGGCGGCGGAGAACCCTGCCGAGGTGTAGGGAGTGCCTCCGGTCAGGCCGGTTCCATGAATCGACGACTGGGTCCAGTCGTAGCCGGGGGCAGCGCCGGTGCCGGGGCCTCCGAACGGCGTGTCGGCCCCGTCGATGTGTTCTACAATGTCGGATTCGCCGCAGGCCGGAAAAGGGGTAGTGTTGATATTAACGCCCAGCATCCAGGCTGCCGGCCACATCCCCTGCGACTCGGGCAGCATCATGCGCGCCTCGACCCGGCCGTATTGAAAGCTGAACAGCCCCTGGGTCTTCATCCGCGCCGAGGTGTAAACCGCGGCCGAGGGATTTCGCGCCACGATGTGCAGGATGCCGCTGGTGTCAACATAGGCGTTGGGATTCGCCGGATCGCACGGCGACGTGGAAGAGCCCGCTGCGCAGTAAGTCTCAAGCTCGCTATTGCCGCAGCAGTCGGTCCCCGTGTCGTAGTTCCAGATGGCTGGATTCGGCTGCGCGTTGGCGCCGGTCGAGTTCGCGAACTCGTCGCTCCACACCAGCGTTCCCGAGGCAATGTTTGGCGTGAAGCTCTGGCTGGTAACGGTGCTGTCCTGATACCCTGCCGCCGCTGTCAGGGCATTGACCGTCAGGTTCGAAGCCACAAGAAACGGCACCACATAGATTTGTGAGGCGTTCGTGGGAGTCGAACCATCCAGGGTGTAATAGATCGTGGCCCCGGAGGTTGTCGTAGCTAAAGTCGCCACTACGGCGCCGTTTTGCGCCGCGGCGGTGGTAATCGTGGGCGCCGCTGCCAGGCTTTCCGGCGGCGGACCAGTAACGGTGCTGCCTCCGCCCCCACCGCACCCGCTTGACAATCCACCCAACAAAAGAATCCCTGCACATATCGCCGCAAATGCCCGCATCGCAATCCTCCAGTGTTGGCAGAGAACACGCTTCGTGCCTCTTCCCTCGGTCACCATCAAAGAACCGCCGGATTTCCACAGTCAAACGCCCCGGAACGGACTACTTTGTTCCGATTAGGCTCCGATATGCTCCGATTATGCACATGAAATTTCTCATTCACACCAAAAAAATGGCAGGCGCCGCATGTGCCTTCCATTCCAAAGTAATGCAAAAGCTCTCCCGGCCTCTCGCCGAGAAGCAAGGAATCAGAAGGTAAACCTCGATGCGAACTGGAACTGACGCGGCGAGTTGACGGTGGTTGTAACCTGTCCGAAGGGATTTCCCTGCCCCGAGTTTACCGCCGTAATGCTCGTCACATAGGGCATCCCGAACTGCGCTCTGTTGGCGATGTTATAGGAGCAGAAATCGATTCGAAGGTTCTTTGCCTCTCCAAACTTGAAGTTCTTGGAGACGGTCGCATCCAAGTCCTTCGCGCCCATCGTCCGAACGCGATCCAGATACGCCGGCGCCGTGCCGGCAACATACTGGCTGACCGGAATTGCGAAGCACGTGTCGTTGAACCATGCCGCCTGCGTATGCGGAGCACCCTTGCTGGGGTCGCAGGTGATATCGGCCCGTTGATTGAAGTAAGCATTGGGTGTGCCTGCCCCCGGAGATGGGATCGGGATGCCGGTGCTGGCATACAGGATGCCGTCCACCGTCCAGCCGCCCAGAACGGCGTTGCCCACGCCGCTCAGATTCAGCGCGCGGCCTTTCCCCATGGGCAGATCGTAGGATGCTTGCCAGTTGAACTGGTACTTCACATCCTGCGGGCTGACCGTGTGCTCCAAGCTGAGATTCTTCGCGTCCTGCGGCGCCCCGCCGTGAGAGCCGACAAAGCCCAAAGGCGGATTGCCGTCGTCGGTCATCAGCTTGGCCCAGGTAGAGGAGGCCAGCGTGGTGAAGTGCGCCGTGAGCCTCTTCTGGACCTTGGTCTGCAGCGAGCTGTACTCGGAGTCGCCGCCAGGATAACCGTGTACATTGACGCCGTTGCCCGCGCCATAACTGCTCCCGCCGAACTGCGGGTACTGCTGCAGGCTCACCCACAGCGGGACTTGAGCCTGACCGAAGTTGGAATTGGTGGATGGCTGAATATTCTGCCACGTGTTCGCGACCATCTGGCAGTTTGCCTCACCGTATGCACAGAGCGCGCCCTGATATTTTCCAATCGTGCCTAGATCGAGCGTGCCTAGATCGAGCGTGTTTAGATCGAAGTCCCCGATGGTCAGGAAGAGGCCTCTGCTGCCGACATAACCGGCGCTGAGCACGAAGCCGCGCGGGAACTGGTATTCAAGGCCGAAGTTGAAGTTGTACGTGGTCAGGGTTCGCTGCGAATGCATCATGGTATTCAGGGTGATGCCGAGGTCGTTCCCCAGGCCGGTGGGGTTATTGATCAGCGGAACGAGTCCACTGGGGAAGGGATTGCTCAACGAGTATGCGCCCGTGTAGTTGCCCGAGCCGCTCGCCGATGCGGTTCCGCAAGCCGCCGATCCGTTAAGGACGGTATTGCCGTCGGCGTTGAGACAGGCCGCATTCCAATTCGTGCCCGAAGAGAAACCGTCGCTGTCCAGGCCGGGGCCGCCGACCATATGCGCGCTGGCTCCATAGTAGAAGCCGCCGCCGCCGCGGATAACCAGGCGGCTTTCCGGCTGCCAGGAGATGCCGAGACGGGGGGCAAGGTCTCCAAAATTGGTTGTGAACGGAGTGCGGCTTCCGCTGCTGACAAATTCCTCGGCGCCTGTATAGGAGACGCCGCTCGCCGAACCGGCGGCTGGAGAAGCCTTCCAGAGGGATGCCTGAATTGCGGGCCGCCGAAGGAAACAATCGAGGGAGCGAGTCGCGCCCTCGCCCGCTGTGACAGAATAACGCTGAGCCGTTAAACCAGGAAAACCTGCTCAGGCCGGCGGCAATGCCAAAGGGGGAAGAGTGGTCCAGAGAAAATCCGGACATGTCACGCTGCTCGATGTCGCCAACGCCTGCGGGCTCTCCGTGTCCACCGTATCGATTGTGCTCAGCGAGGCGCCGCTCTCGCAGAACATGACACCCGCGACCCGCGAGAAGGTCCGGGCCATGGCGCTGGAGCTTGGCTACCATCCCGACGCCTTTGCCCGCTCCCTGCGCCGCCGCCGCAGCCAGACCATCGCCGTGCTGGCCTACGATCTCTCCGATCCCTACTGCATTCCCGTCGTGCAGGGAATTCAGTCGGGCTTGCAGCCGGATAGCTATCTTCCACTGCTGATGGACGCGCAGACGCAGCGCGCCCTCTTCGACAAATACCTGCAGATGATCCTGGAGCGGCGAGCCGAGGGCGTGATCGTGATCGCCAGCTGGGTCTTCGACGAAGCCAACCTGCTCAGCGACATCGAAAAGAACCACGTTCCCATCGTGATCGTCAGCCGCGACTTGACCGAGCGCGGGGTCAGTTCCGTGCTGGTGGACAACGAAGCCGGAGGCGCGCTGGCCATGCGCCACCTGCTCGAACTGGGCCATCGCCGCATCGCGGTCATCCGCGGCCCGGAAGAACTCTTCGACAGCGCGCCGCGATGGGCCGGGATGTGCCAGGCCGCCGCGGAGGCCGGCATCCGGCTCGATCCGCGCCTGGTCTTTCAACTGCCCAGTCTGGTGGACCCGGCCTCCGGCTTCGAAGGAGGACTGGATTGCGCGCGCCGCATGTTGGCCGCGGGCCGCCCCTTCACCGCCGTTCTGGCCTTCGACGATCTGACCGCCCTCGGCGTGGTGCGCGGCCTCTCCGAGGCCGGCCTGCGGGTGCCGGAGGATCGCACGGTGCTCGGATTCGACGACGTGCTGCCGGCGGCTGTTTCGACCCCCGGCATCACCACCATCCGCCAGCCGCTCAAGGAGATGGGATTGCTGGCCGCCGAATGGATGCTGGCAGCGGTCGAAGACCGCGAAAAAGGAAAGGCGCATCCGCCAAAATTACACAAAGCGCAGCCGGAGCTGGTGCGGCGGATGTCGTCGGCCCCACCGGCGAAAAACAATGCGGGAAATCTGAAAAAGATCACTTGACAACGTGGAAGGGACCGGAGAAAATGTTCTTTATTCAAACGATTGAATCATCGCGTTTCTCCTCCTCCCCCTATCAACCGGCTTTTCTGTTTGCATAAAGGAGTTCCGATGCTCGTCCAAAGAAAGCTCGCCGCTCTTTCCCTGTTGCTGCTTGCCCTGACGGTCGCTCTCCATGCGGGAACCGTTACCCCACTTCGCGACGGATGGCGCTTGCAATCCTCTTGCAAACTCCAGGCCGCGGGTGCTTCCATTGCCGTGGAGGGATTTGCCACGGAGGGCTGGCTGAAGACCGCCGTTCCCTCGACCGTGCTGGCCGCGCAGGCCGCCGCCGGAGCCGTTCCCGATCCCTACTACGGCATGAACCTGCGTCAGATTCCCGGCGCGAGCTATCCCATCGGAGCGGACTTTTCCAACCTGCCCATGCCCACCGACAGTCCCTATCGCTGCGGCTGGTGGTATCGCTCGGAGTTTGCCGCGCCGCCCGTCTCCGCGCGGCAGGCGCGCTACTGGCTGCACTTCGGCGGCATCAACTACCGCGCCGAAATCTGGCTGAACGGCCAAAAAATCGCCGATTCAACTCAGGTTGCCGGGGCCTATCGGACCTATGACTTCGATGTGACAGAGTTGCTGAAACACGGCAAGACCAACGTGCTGGCGGTGGAAACCTTTGCGCCAACAGAGAAGGATCTCGGCATCAATTGGGTCGATTGGAATCCCTGCCCGCCCGACAAGGACATGGGCTTGTGGGGCGAGGTCGATCTGGTCCAAACCGGCGCGGTCACCGTGCGCTCTCCGATGGCGGTTACGCATTTTCCCGACGGCACGTTGGGTACTGCCGACCTGACCGTCTACGCCGAGTTGCACAACGCTACCGGCATCCCGGTGAAAGGCGTGGTAGCGGGTTCGGCCGCCGGCGTTCACTTTGAACAGACGGTCGAGTTGGCGCCCAATGAGGACCGCGGCGTCGTCTTCTCCACCCAGCAATTTCCGCAACTGCGGATTCACGATCCCCGGCTCTGGTGGCCCCGGCAGATGGGCGAGCCGCATCTGGAGCGCCTCAACCTGAGCTTCAGCGCCCAGGGCCAGATCACGGATGAGCAGAGCGTGGACTTCGGCATCCGCGAGATTACTTCGGAACTCACGGCCAATGGCAGCCGCCTCTTCCGCGTCAACGGCAAGCCCATCCTGATCCGAGGCGGCGGCTGGTCGCAGGATATGCTGCTGCGCTCCGACCCCAAGCGCCTGCGCGATCAGTTTCGCCTGGTGCGCGATCTCAACCTGAATACCATTCGCCTCGAAGGCAAGCTCGATACCGACGATTTCTTCCGCATGGCCGACGAGCAGGGCATCCTGGTGATGGCCGGCTGGTGCTGCTGCGACCACTGGGAGCGCTGGAAGGACTGGACCGCGCAAGACCTGACCATAGCCACGGCCTCCTTGCGCTCGCAGATGCTTCGCCTGCGCGCCCATCCAAGCCTGCTCGTTTGGCTCAACGGCAGCGACAATCCTCCTCCCGCCAATGTCGAGAGCGCTTACCTTCAAGTCGAGTCCGAGACGCACTGGCCCGACCCGGTGCTCTCATCGGCATCCTCCACGCCCACCTCGGTGACTGGCGAGAGCGGCGTCAAGATGAACGGGCCCTACGACTACGTCGCGCCCAGCTACTGGTATGTGGACAAGCAGCACGGCGGCGCATTCGGCTTCAATACCGAGACCGGCCCTGGCCCGGCCATTCCCTCGCTGGCCAGCCGCCAACAATTCCTCTCCGACGCCGATGCATGGCCGCCGACAGCCGCCTGGAGCCTGCACAACGGCGGCGGCGAGTTTGCGAACCTCAAGGTCTTCAACGAGGCCATGGAGGCCGTTTACGCCAAACCCTGGTCGGCAGCCGAGTATGAGCGCTTGGCGCAGACCATGGAGTACGACTCCGAGCGCGCCATGTTCGAGGCCTACAGCAAAAACAAGTACGCCGCCACCGGCGTCATTCAATGGATGCTCAACAACGCATGGCCGTCGATGATCTGGCACCTCTACGACTACAACCTTGATGCCGCGGGGGGATACTACGCCGTCAAGAAGGCCTGCGAGCCGCTGCACATTCAATACTCCTACGACGACGCTTCGATTGTGGTGGTCAACAGCACCTATGCGCCGGTTGCCGGACTCCACGCCAGCATCCATCTCCACAACCTGGCGTGGAAAGAGCTGTTCGCCCAAGAGGCCGAGCTCGATGCCGCCGCCGACAGCGCCCAGCAGGTCTTCTCGTTGCCCGAAAACCTCTTTGCGGGAGCCGATAGAATCTTCTTCATCGATCTCACCCTTTCCGATGCCTCCGGCAAGGTTCTCAGCCGCAACTTCTACTGGGTGCCCGCCACGCTCACCACCTTCGATTGGCCAAAGACCGACTACACGCACACGCCCGCTCAGCGCCACGAAGACCTCTCCGCCCTGACCAACCTGCCGCCGTCGAAGGTCGCAGCCCGCGCGGAGATCGAGAACTCGCCGAACGGCCGCGAGCTCCGCCTGCATCTCGACAACAGCTCCGCCGCGTTGGCCTTCCAGATCAGCGCCGCCATCCGCACGTCGTCTGGCGCGCTCATCGCCCCCGTCTTCTGGTCCGACAACTGGATCGAACTGATCCCCGGCGAGTCGCGTACTCTCACGGCGCTCCTGCCCGCCGCCGCCGCCGCCGATCCCGTCGTTCAACTGGCAGGCTGGAACATTGCCCCTGAAACCATCACCCCCAAAGCTGCCGTTGCAACAAAATAAGGCTGGGTGGGAAACCATGAACCCCATCCGGACTCACATCGCTAAACTCGATCAAGGAAACCCATGGCAGCCTCCGCCGGAAACAACCAACCGAAACCCGCCAGCCTCAATCGCACGCTGGGCCTGTGGAACCTCATTATCATCGGTATGGTCATCATCCAGCCGACCGCGCCGATGGGCATCTACGGCGTGATCAGCAACAAAGCCCATGGCCACGTCGTCACCACCATCCTCATCGCCATGGTGGCCATGCTCTTTACCGCCATCAGCTATGGCCGCATGGCCAGGGTCTACCCCAGCGCCGGCTCGGCCTACACCTACGTCGGCCAGGAGATGCACTCCGCCCTCGGCTACGTTGTCGGCTGGGGCATGGTGATGGATTACCTGATCAATCCGCTCATCTGCACCGCCTTCTGCGCTCAGGCC